>JBNMHH010000333.1:0-1531 GCA_050872665.1 Helicobacteraceae bacterium | reverse complement strand
CGAGTGTTCGCAGACACCAAGTCTAGTCTCACACTCGAAATTTGCCGAAAACTACGAAAGCCAAACCGAAAATCCTTCCGTTGTAGATTCGTTGCACGAATCTAAAAATAAAAAAGATTTGTCATTGCGAGACGAGCCAACGGCTCGGCGTGGCAATCCACAGATTAAAAAATTTATTCCCGATGCAATCATCTTAGGTTGCACCCACTTTCCACTAATCCAAGATTCGATTAAAAAATATTTCCACAACAAACCCATTTTGATTCACTCTGGCGAGGCGATTGTGGAGTTTTTAAAGCAAAAATACACGCTTAGCTCATCGCACAAAACGCCAAAAGTCCATTTTTATGCCTCTGGCGACAAAAGCACCCTTGAATCTTACGCAAAATTATGGCTAAACGCTTAAGCGCGTTTATAGCATAGACTTGATAGAATCGCTTTTTTAGATTTTTACACGAGGGGAAATTGCACTTGCAAGAGATTAGCTTTATTCAAAATATTGACAATGTCGGCAAATTACTAGATAAAATCAGTGCGGAAAAGGGCATTGAGCGCAGTGAATTATGCGCAGAGATTCACGCTGTGAAATCTTATGTCAAAACGCAAGGTAGCGAGGCATTTGAGTTTGTAGAGGAAATAAGCGATGAGGTTTTTGAGGATAAAACCGCACTTATCAAGCAAAACTACGATGTCGCCATTTTTCGCACCAAAGATGAGCGCAGGTTTCATATAGAAGTCCTACACAACGGCGAATCGGTGGATATGATTTGCAAGGCGGGATTTGAGATTCCTAAAAATATTACGGAGTTTGAGACACTCGCATTTGCCGTAATCGCGCTAAAAGCAGAGCAAGGAATCATCTTGCGCGATTTGGATAAGGGCAAAAATGTGCTTTATGAGCATTTAAAAGATTTGGATTCGCCCTTAAAGAGCGAATTTCGCTTTTGCATTTTAAAAAGCAAAAATTTTGTGGATTCAAAAGAGGGCAAAATCGATTTTTTCATTGACGGCGTGGATTTGGCAAAAAAAAATATCATCGCCCTAAAAGAAAATGTCAAAATCTGCACCTACACTTTGGCGCAATTAGGCAAAGTCGGGCGGAATCTAAGGGGCGAAATCATCACGCCAGAGGCAAAAACTTCGCTTCCACCAAGTTGTAGTGATGAAATCAAAAAGAGCGAATCAAACGGATTTTACGAATATATTAGCAACAAAAATGGCTTTGTGATTTTTGAGGGCAATCACTTTTCTTTCAACAACGAAATATCCTTGCAAAACGCCGAATTGCGCGATAATTACAACTTTTTGGGCGATTTGGATACAAAGACTAAGATTATCGTTAGCACGGGCGATGAGTTTGAGGACGCGCTAAAAAGCGGTATGACATTACGGGCGAATCAAATTAGCATTAGCGGGAATTTGGCTGCAAACACCACGCTAGAGGCAAATGAGATTGAAATCAGCGGACAGACACACAAAAGCACGGCGATTGTTTGCAAAAGCGCGAAAATCTCCACTCATCGCGGGATTT
>JBNMHH010000332.1:0-1537 GCA_050872665.1 Helicobacteraceae bacterium | reverse complement strand
GCACGGCAAACTTTACAATCTCCACATTTTTAACGAATATTATGATAATTTTTTGGACTTGGCAGGGCGAATCAATAAACTTTTTGTCAGCATTATCGAACACGGCGTGGCGTCTTTAGGCAATGACAGCAAGGACGCAATTACGGGCATAAAGCATCATATTGCAAATTTGCCACTAATGCTTAAAAATCCCACGCTTTATGAGCTAATAAAAAAGGCGCAAAACACTACTCACGCGGTGATTGTCTCCACAGGTCCTAGCCTAAATAAGCAATTACCGCTTTTAAAAAAAATGCAAGATTTTATAACGATTTTTTGTGTCGATGCGTCTTTCCCCATTTTGTGCGAAAATGGCATAAAGCCAGACATTGTGCTATCAATGGAGCGCGTGGAGCTTACGGCGAAATTTTACGAAGTGGTGGAATCGCACTTTTTTGAGGGCGTAATCTTTGAAATCACCTCTATTGCGCATAAAAAATTGCTCGATGAGATTGTAAAAAAAGGCGGGGCGTTGCAAATCTCACAGCGTCCATTTGGCTACACGAGCTACTTTGAGATTGAAGAATACGGCTATGTCGGCATTGGAATGAGTGCGGCAAATATGGCTTACGAGCTAGTGGTGCATAGCGGGTTTGAGACTTGCATTTTCATCGGACAGGATTTGGCTTTCGCAAAGGACGGCAAAAGCCACAGCAAGGGCGCAGTTTATGGCGAAAATGAGCTAAGTGAAAAGCCAAAGATTTTGGTGGAGCAATATGGCGGTGGTGGATTTGTCGAATCCACGCAGATTTGGGATATGTTTTTGAAGTTTTTTGCGCGGGATATTTTTGAGACAAAAGATAGGATTCGCGTTATCAACGCTACTGAGGGCGGTGCTAGGATTCCCCATACTATTGAAATGCCCTTTAGTGAGGCGATAAAAGGCGTAGATACGAGCAAGAAAAAGGCGCGAATCGTCCTAGAATATCCTAGCGAATCTGAAATGAACGCGAATCTAAAAAAAGCCACCAAAAAAGTGCAAGAAATTTTAAAATATGGAAGCGCGAAAAAAGCAAAAATAGAGGCGTTATTTTTGGAGGTAGCGGGACTTTGCGATGAATTAGAGCGACTAAATAAAGAGCAAAAATTAGAAGAAATTGACTTTAAAAAAATCGATTTAGTGCTTGAAAAAATCGAAAAAATCAAAGGGCTTTTTAGCTCGAAAAAATTTTTGCAAATCTTTAATGAAGCCACGCAGAGCTACATTTTCCACCAAGAAATGGAGCTAACCAAAATCACCACCAAAATCGCAAATGATGAGATGAGTAAAAAGGCGAAAAAGTTAGATTGGCTTTTTGCGCATAAGACTTGGCTGTTTTCGTTAGCGGGGTGTATGGACGCAGTCCTATACTGCGCGAAAGAGAGCTATGAATCGTGGCAATTTGTCCTAGAGTAATCCATTTGCGTTATTTTGGCACAAAATTTCGCTCAATGGACGCTCAAGTCCTATTTCGCTCATTTCGCGCCAAAATAACGCAAAGCACTACTGCTATTACTT
>JBNMHH010000331.1:0-1538 GCA_050872665.1 Helicobacteraceae bacterium | reverse complement strand
ATTGCGTCCTTGCTGTCATTGCCTAAAGACGCCACGCCGTGTTCGATAATGCTGACAAAAAGTTTATTGATTCGCCCTGCCAAGTCCAAAAAATTATCATAATATTCGTTAAAAATGTGGAGATTGTAAAGTTTGCCGTGCATTAGGGCGTTGCGATTTTGGCTAAAAAATGGGGTGAGATTTTCCGTAGTTGCGCTATTTGCGTCAAAAAGCACTAGCTTTCGCGCCAAAATTTCATCGCTAAAATCCACCAAATTTAGAGTGATAAACATAATTTCCAAATTCGGCTCAAATACCATTATTTGCTTGTGTGCGGGGTTTGCAAAAAGCATTTTATAAAGCACACCATTGCCGAATCCAAAAAAATAAAGATAAGGATAAAGCGCGTAGGGTGCGAGAGATTCAAAGATTTTTGTGGTGGATTCAACGCTGTTGCCGATAAAAAGCACTGATTCGCGCTTTTTATCTATGATATTTATGTCTGCTGAATCCTTGCCGATAAACACTTCAAAGTCGTTATTGGGCGAGACAGCGCGGATTTGCTGATAAAGGGCTGAATCTACTTGCGAAAGTGCGCCTAAATTTTTCTCCCAAATGGTCATTTATGCCACCAAACTCGTCATTCTGAGGCGACAAAGTCGCCGAAGAATCCACGAATCACAAATTACTTTTTTAGATTCTTCGCTTTGCTCAGAATGACAATACAATGAAAATTGCGCCAAAATTATTGTAGCAACCTTAGCACATTTTGTTGCACTAAATTCGCCTGTGCCATCGCAAAACTTCCGCTCTGCGCCAAAACATTATGCTTACTAAATGTCGCACTCTCCGCTGCGAAATCCACATCGCGGATAAGCGATTCGGCGGCTTTGACATTGACTTGCGTAACAGAGACATTGTTTATCGTTGAGACTAGCTGAATCTGCACTGAGCCTATGTCTGCGCGGATTTTATCAAGCTGAATCCTAGCCGATTCCGCCATATCCATAACCACCATTGCGCCTTTTAGGCTTGTAACCCCCGCGCCTATGCCGTTTATGTTTAGTTGCGCTTGGGCTATGTTTGCGTTTGCGCCTGATGCGGAGGCGATATTTGCGTCAAAGATTCCCCGCACGGCGCGTAGATTCACGGTGTATTCGGCGATTCCTTGCTCGGAGTGGAATCCTATGTGGCTGTCATTCACGCCAGAGACGATAATATCCCGCGCGTCCGTGCGACTGAGCGTTAGTCGCCCGACAATAGCGTGATTATCGCCATCAACGCCCACAAAGTTCCCACCGCCAAAGACTTCGTGTCCCTCAAGCGTTTTAATACTGATGGCGCGTCCGTCCATACTGCGCAGATTTAATCGCCCCGTAATGTCCGTAAATGCCTCCACGCCCGTGTCCTCTTTGACGGAGTTTATCGCATTGATAAGCCGTCCATCGCTGTCATTTTTGCGCACATCATTGACATTCCCAATCTGTGTGCCATTTATCGTAAGTCCGCGAATCGTCCCTGATAGCACCGCGCTAGAGCCTGTCGCCATTACATTATAT
>JBNMHH010000330.1:0-1546 GCA_050872665.1 Helicobacteraceae bacterium | reverse complement strand
GTTGATGGGTGAATCCACGCCCATTTTTCGTCATTGCGAGGCGAATCACCGATTCGCGCAAAGCAAATCCAAAACCTACACAAAAATTTAAAGCATTTTGCGTATAATTGCACATTTTAAATCCAAAATCCAAAGGACAAAATATGGTTGAGCGATACGCACGAAAAGAGATGAAAAAAAAGTGGAACAAAAAGGCGAAATTTAACGCGTGGCTAGAGGTGGAAAAGGCTGTCGTGCGCGGGTGGAATGAGCTTGGATTCATCGATGATAAGACGGCGGAAAAAATCTGCAAGGACGCGAAATTTGACATTGATGAGATTGAGCGAATCGAGGCTGTAACTAAGCACGATTTAATCGCATTTACGACTTCGGTGGCAAATTCGCTGGGCGAGGAATCACGCTTTTTTCACTATGGAATCACAAGTAGCGACACGATTGACACGGCGGTGGCACTGCAGATTCGCGATAGTTTGTTTTTAATCATTGATGATTTGGACGCGCTTTTGGGGACGCTAGAGCAAAAGGCGATGATTTACAAAGATACGCTTATGGTGGGGCGTAGCCACGGGATTCACGGCGAACCCATTACATTTGGGCTTGTGGTGGCGATATGGTTTGAGGAAATTAGGCGACATTTAGACGCGCTAAAGCGGACTTTGCAAGTCGTCTCTGTGGGGAAAATCAGCGGTGCGATGGGCAATATGGCGCATTCGCCAATCGAGCTAGAGGAAATCGTGTGCCGTGATTTGGGGCTAGATTGCGCGAAAGTTAGCAATCAAGTGATTCAGCGCGATAGATACGCTAGGCTGTTTTGCGACATTGCGCTTTTGGCGAGTAGCTGTGAGAAAATCGCCGTTGCGATTCGCCACTTTCAGCGCACGGAGGTGTATGAATGCGAGGAATTTTTCAGCAAAGGGCAAAAGGGCAGCTCGGCTATGCCACACAAGCGCAATCCCGTGCTAAGCGAGAATATCACGGGGATTTGCCGAGTGCTACGCTCTTATGCGATTCCCGCGATGGAAAATGTCGCTTTGTGGCACGAGCGCGATATAAGCCACTCTAGCGTGGAGCGATTTATCCTGCCTGACGCGTTTATCACGCTTGACTTTATGCTAAATCGCCTAAATGACTTGCTTACAAACCTAGTGATTTACCCAAAAAATATGATGCGAAATTTGGAGCTAACGGGCGGACTTGTCTTTTCACAGCGGATTTTGCTTGAGCTACCCAAAAAAGGCTTATCACGCGAGGATGCTTATGCAATCGTGCAACGAAATGCAATGCGCGTGTGGGAGGAACTACAAAGCGGGGATTCGGCGAATCGCACAAAAAATGAGAAAGGGGAAAGTTTGTTTTTGCAATATTTGCTCTCAGACGCCGAATTATGTGCGAAAATGTCAAGCGAAGCAATCCGCGAATGTTTTGATTATAACTACTACCTAAAAAATGTGGATAATATTTTTAAGCGGGTGTTTAAAAAATAAAGTTTTTATGGTGGCAATTCGCCTTTAGAATTGCATTCCGTTAGACTTTTGGGATTTTCGGG
>JBNMHH010000329.1:0-1552 GCA_050872665.1 Helicobacteraceae bacterium | reverse complement strand
GCTTATGAGTGGGGGCATTGATAGCTCATATAGTGCATTCCTTTTGCGCCAAAATTACGAGGTTTATGGCATTTATCTAAAATTGCACGATAATGAGAAAAAACACCACTTTTTTATCCAAAAATGCGAAAAAGTCGCAGCGAATCTAAATATCGATTTTCGAGTTTTGGACTTGCGCGAGGCGTTTAAGGCAAAAGTCTATGATTATTTTATTAACTCCTACAAAAACGCCCAAACGCCCAATCCCTGCGCGATGTGTAATCCAAATATCAAATTTGGGCTAGGGCTAGAACGAGCATTAGATTTGGGCTGTGAATTTATTTCAAGCGGACATTATGCGCAAATCGCGCAAGTGGAGGGCAAAAATTACATTAAAGAGGCGGTGGATAAGAGCAAAGACCAAAGTTATTTTTTGTTTGGAATCTCGCAATTTGCCAAAGATAGGCTGATTTTCCCGCTTGGCGACAAGCTAAAAGAAAATGTCAAAAAAGAGGCATTTGCTGCAATGCCGTGGTTTGGGGAGTTAGAGGAATACAAAGATTCGCAAGAGATTTGCTTTGTGGAAAAAGACTATATTGAGACGCTAAAAAATGAAGTGGATATTGAGCAAAAAGGCGCGATTGTGGATAAAAACGGCAATCAAATCGGCACACACAAGGGCTATATGCAATACACTATCGGCAAACGCAAGGGGCTTGACATTCCGCTATCGCTAAAGGCGCAGTATGTGGTGGCAATCAACGCGCAAAAAAATGAAATCATCGTGGGCGATAAGGCGGACTTGCTAAAGAGAGAAATTGTCGCAAAGTCGCTTACGCCGTGTGATTTGAGTGAGGGCGAGTATAGCATAAAGATTCGCTATCGTAGTCAAGCCGTGAGGGCGTATTTGAGATTTAACGGAGAGATGATTTATGCAACGCTATTAGAGCCCGTGTATGGCGTGGCAAACGGGCAGGGGTTGGTGATATACAAAGATGATATAGTGTTAGGGGGAGGGTTTATTGAATCGTCTTTATAGGCGCGTTTGTATCTTTGACGCTTTTGCGGGATTCATCGCGCTCAACTGCTCAATAGACGCTTTAGTCTTATTTCGCAGTTTCGCGCTCGAAAACCCACAAAACGAAGTTTCCTTGAAAATCGCCTAAAGCTACTTCCGCGCCGAATCGCTTGAAACTAAAATAAAAAATTCCGTCATTGCGAGATTTGCCTTTAGGCAAGTCGTGGCAATCCAAACAAATAAATAGATTGCTTCGTTCGTTTCACTCACTCGCAATGACGGCGTGGGTTGATTCGTCATTGCGAGATTTTGCGTAGCAAAATCGTGGCAATCTACCCTTTCGTCATTGCGATGGCGATAGCCCGAAGCAATCCAAAAATCAAAAAATAGATTGCCACGATTTGGCTATCGCCAAATCTCGCAATGACGAAAAATTATAGATTCACGCTTGATTCGTGGCTGATTCGCATTAGTGCAATCACAATCGAAGTAATGGTGGTAGTGCTTTGCGTTATTTTGGCGCGAAATGAGCGAAATAGGACTTGGGCGTCCATT
>JBNMHH010000328.1:0-1665 GCA_050872665.1 Helicobacteraceae bacterium | reverse complement strand
GAAAATCCACGCGTGGGGCTTTTGGCAAATGGCGAGGAAGATTCCAAAGGCAATGAGCTGACAAAAGAGGCGTTTAAATCGCTTAAAAATTTCCCCTATTTCAAAGGCAATGTCGAGGGCAACGATATTTTTAATGCGAGTGTCGATGTCATCGTGTGCGATGGATTCGATGGGAATCTCGTGCTAAAGGCAAGTGAGGGCGTGGCTGAGGCGATAGGTAAGATTTTAAAAGAAGAGATTAGCAAAAGTTTGAAAAATAAAATCGGCGCATTGCTATTAAAAAGCGTTTTTGCCACGCTGAAAAAGCGCACACATTACGCCGAATATGGCGGTGCGCCTTTGCTTGGCGTGAATAAAAATCTCATCATCTGCCACGGCAAAAGCAACGCAAGGGCGATTGAATGCGCGATTTATCAAGGTATAAGCGCGGTTGAATCGCGTGTGGTTGAAAAAATCGCGCATATTTTTAAATAGGATTTTAAATGAGTGCGCAAAGCCCCAAAGTATTTGCCTCGCTAAAGTCCATAGCGTCCTTTGTGCCAAGCCGAAGCGTAAGTAATGCGGAGTTTGAAAAGACGCTGGATACTAGCGATGAGTGGATTACCAAGCGCACGGGGATAAAAAGCAGATTTTTTGCCGATGAATCCCAAAGCACAAGCGATATGGGCTATGAAGCTGCCCAAATCGCCCTAAACCGTGCGAATCTAAAGGCAGATGATATTGATATGCTAATTTGTGCGACTTTATCGCCAGATTATCTTTGTATGCCCTCCACTGCGGCACTTATCTCACATAAGCTAGGCATTGAAAATAAACCCGCATTTGACATTTCTGCGGCGTGTAGCGGGTTTATCTACCTGCTATCCATTGCGAAGGCGTATATTGAGAGTGGGACGCACAAAAATATTTTGCTTGTGGGCGCGGAAAAGACTAGCTCAGTGCTTGATTTTAGCGATAGAAGCACTTGTATTTTGTTTGGTGATGGCGCAGGTGCGGCTGTGGTGGGGCAGACGGATAATATTAAAAAATCCATTTTAGATATTTCCATAAGTGCGAATGGCAAATACGCACATTTGCTTTGCACACCGCGCGATTCAACGATTCAAATGAAAGGCAACGAAGTCTTTAAACTCGCCGTAAAAACCCTAGCAAACGATGTGGGCGAGATTTTGCACAAAAATAATATGAGTGCTAATGATATTGACTTTTTTATTCCCCACCAAGCAAACTTGCGGATTATCAACGCGGTGGGTGAGACGCTTAAAATGGATTCGCGCAAAATCGTGCTAACCGTGCAAAAATACGGCAATACTTCGGCGGCGAGTATTCCAATGGCAATTGATGAGATTTATAATGATGGGCGGTTGAAAAATGGGGATTTGTTGCTTTTAGATGCGTTTGGGGGAGGGCTGACTTGGGGGTCGAGTTTAGTGTATTTTAACGGACAATAAAAAAAGGCGCGTTTGTCTTTTTGCGATAAATCGGGGAGACTTGCCACTCGCTTCGTCAATAGACTCTCAGTCTTATTTCCTTGCTCGTGGCTACGCAACCCCGATTTCTCATCAAAAATACTTCCGCGCTGGGCGTTTGAATCTGTCTTGGAATCTTTAGCCTTTGGCGAATCTTTGGGTGATTTGCTTAAATCTTTTTGCGAATCGCTTGAAT
>JBNMHH010000327.1:0-1675 GCA_050872665.1 Helicobacteraceae bacterium | reverse complement strand
GTCTGCGATTTATCGCCTATAATCTTATATTTGTGCTATTTGGAATCTTAGGGATTCTCATCTACAAACAAAAAGCGGTGCTAAATGCGTGAAATAAGTGTGATTGCGTTTCTAAACCGCGTGGCTTCGCTTTTTGCGGATATATTTGACTTAATCACGCGTGAGCTAAAAGTCATCATTACTAGCTTTTCAATTATGGTGGTAATCATCGCGGGGAATGTGTTTTACGCGTTTTTCTACCCAAGCCCTTACTTAAATGATGTGTTGCATAAGCAAAAAATCGCCGTTGTTGATGAGGATAGGACGCAAAAAAGTAGAGAATTTATTTTCAATGCAAATGCGCAAATTAGGACAGAAATCATCGCAAATACCACTATGCAAAATGCGCAAAATATGCTTAAGCTAAATGAAGTGTATGGCATTTTATACATTCCGCAGGATTTTGAGAAAAATGGCATAAAATCATCATTGCCAAAGGTTTATTATATCGCAAATAACTCGTATTTTTTGATTTATAGTAGCATTTTGGAGGGGCTAAATAGCGCGGCAAGTGCCATTGACTTTAAAACCACGCAAATGCTTTTTAATAGCGAATCTTCGCCTATAAATGCGCCAAAAAATCCGATTCAACCTGAATTTATCGCGCTTTTTAATCCTAGCGTGGGGTATTTGAACTATATCTTAGCGGCGATTTTGGTATTTATTTTACACCAAACAATGGTAATTGCCTGTGGAATCCTCTGTGGCACGCAGATTCAGCAATATGAGCAATATTATTTAAACAAAACGCTTCCCCAAGATTCGGCTTCAACTTTGGCGCAAAAAATGCAAAATCTATCCCAAAAAATCTCTATAAATACCCAAAATCCACTTGCTAATCGCATTTCAAGCCATATCTCAAAGCTATCAAACGCACCCAAAAAAGCAAAAAATCCTAATGATGATTTGTATTTCTTACACGCAAAAAGCCCCATTTTGCTGATTTTTGCGCGAGTGAGTGCGTTTATTGTGATTTATTTTCCGCTATTTTTGTTTTATTTTGGCTTTATTTATGACTACTACAATCTCACCACATTCGCAACTAGCATAAATCTTATACTTTTTGGCATTGTGTTTATTGTGGCAACGGCGAGTTTTGCAATATTTTTGGGCTTTTTGTTCTCAAGGCGCGAATATGTCCCGCAAATCACGCTCGTGATGAGTATGCCTTTGCTTTTTGGGTTAGGCGTCATTTGGCCCTCGCAATCCGTCCCAGCGGTGATTAAATTTTTTATGGATTTTGTGCCAATTACGCCAAGTGTAAGCGGATTTTTAAAGCTAAATCAAATGGGCGCGGATTTTAGCGACATTTGGAGCGAATTTTTGCATTTATTTTTGCTTGGCGTG
Organism: Helicobacteraceae bacterium; assembly: GCA_050872665.1. Lineage (GTDB taxonomy): Bacteria > Campylobacterota > Campylobacteria > Campylobacterales > Helicobacteraceae > NHYM01. Next base: position 289 of record JBNMHH010000327.1, on the reverse strand, counting down.
GGATATGCGTTTGGGGCGTATTTGATTTTGCAAAGGCGATTTAAAAATGCGTGGTAAGAAAAATGACAAAAATATAACAAATCAAAATGCAAATGAAGTTAGCATAGCGTTAAAAGACGCTTTTAGGCAAGACATTGAAATTTTATTCGGCTACATTTCTATGGGCTTTTGCTGTGGCGTTTTGCTCTCCACTAGCGGATTTAGCGCGATTTACGCGCTTATTATGAGCGTTTTTGTGTATTCTGGCGTTATGCAGTTTTTGGCGATTAGCTTTTTTAGCGCGGTTTCC
>JBNMHH010000326.1:0-1683 GCA_050872665.1 Helicobacteraceae bacterium | reverse complement strand
ATTCGCAAGTTGCGATTTATAAAAACTTGGCAGATTCACAACGATTTAGGCATAATTTCACATTTTAAAACAAAGGACATAAGATGAAAAATAACACTACAAAGCCTGATCTTAAGGCATTCCCAAATGATGAGGGATTTTTTGGCAAATTTGGCGGGGCGTTCGTCCCAGAGGCGATTGCGGAGCAAATGAAGCAAATCGATGAGGCGTATCACTTAATCGCGCAAAATAGCGATTTTATCGCGGAATTGCGTAAGATTCGCAAACACTTTCAGGGGCGTCCTACGCCCATTTATTTCGCGCACAATCTCACGCGCAAACTCGGCGGAGCGGGTATTTACCTAAAGCGCGAGGATTTAAACCACACAGGCGCACACAAGCTAAATCATTGTATGGGCGAGGGACTTTTGGCAAAATTTATGGGCAAAAAGAAACTCATCGCCGAGACGGGCGCAGGACAGCACGGCGTGGCGTTAGCCACCGCAGCGGCGTATTTTGGAATGGAGTGCGAGATTCATATGGGCGAGGTGGATATAGCAAAAGAGTATCCAAATGTCGTGCGTATGAAGATTTTGGGCGCGAAAGTAGTGCCTGTGAGTGCGGGAGCAAAAACGCTAAAAGAAGCGGTAGATTCGGCATTTGAGGCATATTTGGCTGACCCGATAAACTCTATGTATGCCATAGGGAGCGTGGTAGGACCACACCCATTCCCTAAAATCGTGCGCGATTTTCAAGCGGTGGTGGGCTTTGAGGCAAGGGAGCAATTCCTAGAAATGACAGGCGAACTGCCAGACATTGTAACTGCGTGTGTGGGCGGTGGAAGCAACGCTATGGGGATTTTTAGCGGATTTATCGATGATGAGTTTATCGAGCTTTTCGGCGTAGAGCCACTTGGCAAAGGCGCGAATTTGGGCGAACACGCCGCAAGTCTGAGCTACGGAAGCGAGGGCATAATGCACGGCTTTAACTCCATAATGCTAAAAGACGACAAAGGCGAACCAGCCCCCGTGCATAGCGTGGCAAGTGGCTTAGACTACCAAAGCGTAGGACCAGAGCACGCCTACTTGCACCAAATCGGACGCACAAAAGTAGAAACCATAAGCGACAAAGAGGCGATAGAGGCGTTTTTCACACTAAGCAGAAACGAGGGCATAATACCAGCTATCGAATCAAGCCACGCCCTAGCCTACGCGCTAAAAATCGCACCCAAACTAAAAGGCAAAAAGATTTTGGTAAATCTAAGTGGCAGGGGCGATAAGGATATAGATTTCGTAGTAGAAAATTACGGCTACGGCGAGTAAGCAAATCTAAAATACTCCAACTACACGGCTCAATAATATGAGTCGTGGTAGTTATTTGATTTTTTAATATATTTCTTTTCATAAAAAATTCTAGTAAAAATCAAATAATTTTTAAAAAAATTATATGTTGTTAAAAGCCTAATTTATGTGGATTCATAAGTGAGTTTATGTAAAAAGTGGGGATTATCAATTAGATTCTTTTATTTATTAACACAAAATTAACATATTAGTTCTATTATTTCAAATGCCGAAAGGCAACTTTAGATTATCAATGATAGTTTAAAGCGTTATTACACTTGTAAATGTCAATGGAGAGCTGAATCTAATTAAGAAATCCATATTTGTGAGAGAGTATGGTATCATTTTTGCAATAATGTAGATT
>JBNMHH010000325.1:0-1688 GCA_050872665.1 Helicobacteraceae bacterium | reverse complement strand
AAATCACAGCGATTAGGCAACTTGCGCCCACCATATAAAGCGTCTCGCCAAGTGCCTTGAATAGCACGGCGAAAATCTCACTAAATGGCGTGGGTGGGTGGATAAAGAGATTTAGTAAATCAAGCATTTAGGTTTCCTTTGGGGTTATTTAGATTGCTTCGAATCGCTCCGCGCTTCTCGCAATGACGATTCGTCTAAATCTTTCATCGCATTTATACTTAGCGATGAGAGCAATTCCTTTGTAACTTCATTTTGTGGATTGGCGAAAATATCCTCCACAAAGCCCGTTTCGGCAATCTCGCCATTGCTAATCACGCACATTTTCTCGCAAATCGCCTTTATGACATCGATTTGGTGTGTGATTAGGATAATTGTGAGATTTAACCGCGCTTGAATGTCTCGCAATAGGGATAAAATCGACTTTGTGGTTTTCGTATCAAGCGCACTTGTCGCCTCATCGCATAGCAACAAATGCGGGTGATTTGCAAGTGCCCTTGCAATCGCCACGCGCTGTTTTTGCCCACCGCTAAGCTGACTTGGATAGTAATGCGCCTTATCGCTTAAGCCCACTAGCTCCAAAAGCTCTGCCACGCGGGATTTTATGCTAGGCTTTTTCCACTTGGCAATCTCTAGGGCAAATGCGACATTTTCAAAGACGCTTTTGCTACTAAGCAAGTTAAAATGCTGAAAAATCATACCGATTTTTTGTCGCTCAATGCGCAAATCTTTGGGCTTTAGGGTGCGCAAATCCTTGCCATTAACGATGACTTCGCCACTGCTTGGGGATTCAAGCAAATTTATAGTGCGAATAAGGGTGCTTTTACCCGCGCCACTAAAGCCGATAATGCCGTAAATCTCACCTGATTCGACACGCAGATTGATATTTTTTAGCGCGTGAAAGCCATTTGGGTAGATTTTTTGAATATTTTTTAGTTGAACCATTTTTACTAAAAATCCTTTTTTATCCAAATACTAGCATTTTTAAAGCCAAAATCATAGCATAAAATTAGGCGAATCTTTATATTTTTTCCACGCGGACTTTGAGTGCTAAATCGTGTAAAAATCGCCTATCTTTTCGCACGAGTGGCACAAAAATCCCCACTATTATCCCAAAGCTCACGCAAAAAATCACAAAGCGCACAAACGCTGTGGCAAAGCCGATGGCGCGTCCGTTGTCTTTTTTAAGAATAATTTTCGCATAGACATAGCCCGGACTTTGCCCATTACGCGCGAAAATCGCCGAAGTGATAACCCCATACGCCACCACACAGGCAAAAATTGCGCCTTGATTCGCCCAAAGCGCCTCCTTTGAGCCTAAAATCGCATAAGTGGTAATATATAAAATCGGCATATAAATCATAAAAATATCCGTGATAAAAGCCTTAAATCGCGGTATTAGTAGCGTTTGGGATAGAAAATTTTGCCAAAAAAATTTAGTCATTTTGTGCTTTTGTGAGCGCATTATAGGCGCAAATCGTGCTTAATTGCCACGACTGCCCGGCTTTATTGCATTGCTACCTTGCTTACAAAGCGGACAGGATTCGGGTGCATACATTTCAAAATCAAAATTTTCTAGCGTGAAAAACGGCACATTTGGGGGCAATTTGCACTCGCTTTTTGACTTTAAGTCGCTTCCCACGCTTTTGCAAAATCCGCGATTCGCCAAAGATGCGTAAGCCACAACTTTT
>JBNMHH010000324.1:0-1702 GCA_050872665.1 Helicobacteraceae bacterium | reverse complement strand
TTCACTTCATCATTTGGCACAAATAGGGGGGGGGCAGAATAGATTAAAGGCAGATTCGCACTCTAACTTCAAACATTCTCACACACTCCCAAAAATCGCAATTAGTTTGGCATTATTGTTTAGTGGCGCAAATATCGCATTCGCTGAGGAAAGCGGTGGATTCGTAGGATTCGGCATTGGTGGCGGAGGCACGGAATTAAAAAGCGATTTTGATGACTCCGATGGAATTAGCGCACATTCAAAAGTAAAGGATAGCGGTATAAGCTACGGCTTTGTGGCTGGTTACAAACAATTTTTCAATGACTATTTAGGACTACGCTATTATGCAAATTTGGATATTTATCACAACATTAACTCTAGCAACTTTTACTATCCCGGCGATACCGCAGGATTGCCCGTAAAGAATGGTGAAATTACTATAATCAATTACGGCGTAAATGTGGATTTCTTGGGTAATTTCGTTTCTACTGAGATTGCAGATTTCGGTGGATTCATAGGGCTTGGAATCGGCGGGACGACTTTGGCTGGTAAATTTATTAACGATTTTAAAAAACTCATTGAGGAAGGCAATGGCGATAAAATTAACGCCACCACAGGTTTTGATATTTGGCTAAATATAGGCTTACGCACAAACATTGCTAAATATCACGGCATAGAGTTAGTGGCTAGAGTGCCATTTTTGCCTGTGAAAATGATTGACTTAAAAACAAATGAGGTTGATTATAGTTTTACACAAAAACAAACACTCGGGCAGAAATATAACATTTTAGCACGATATACTTTTAGTTTTTAGGTGTGCTTGAATCGCTTTTGTGCCTAAATCACACCCCATTCGTCATTGCGAGATTCGGCAACGCCGAATCGAAGCAATCCATTTTTTGGATTACTAAAGAAACTGCGCTTCGCTTGTTTTGCCACGAATTTGCTAACGCAAATTCTCGCAATGACGGAAAAGGTAGGGCGAATCCTTGCAAAAGTTTTTGCTACTTTTGGCTTTTGCCAAAAGTAGAATCCCTCTAACCCCATAGACTCTAATCTGTTAAGCGGGGTTATTTTTTGATTCGCTTTTGGAGCATTGATTCGCCCATAATTTAAATTCTTGTGCTTTGGATACTTCGGGCTAAAGCCCTCAGTATGACGAGGTGTGTATAGATTCGCACTTCGTGTCTAATTTTTATTTTTGTTTGGATTGCTTCGGCGATTCGTTGAATCGCCTCGCAATGACGGCATTTTGTTTTAGATTACTAAAGAAACTGCGCTTCGCTTGTTTTGCCAAGATTCAGGCAAAAGCCAAATCTTGCAATGACGAAAAGTGGGGCGTGATTTTTACAAAACAAATCCCTACTTCTCTTTCCCGCGCTTTATTTTCACGCCCAAATTTGAGAGCTTTTCCTCGATATTTTCATAGCCCCTATCCAAATGATAAATGCGGTGGATTTTGGTTTTGCCCTTTGCTTGGAGTGCGGCGATGATGAGTGCGGAGCTTGCGCGTAAATCTGTCGCCATCACATCTGCTCCCCTTAGCTCGGTTTTTCCGCTGATTTTGGCGATATTGCCTAGCAGTGCGATATTTGCGCCAAGTCGTTGCAACTCATTTATGTGCATAAAGCGATTTTCAAAAAGTCGCTCCTCAATGATACTCACGCCCTCGCACTGCGTGGCTAACGCCATAAACTGCGCTTGCATATCGGTAGGAAAGCCC
>JBNMHH010000323.1:0-1709 GCA_050872665.1 Helicobacteraceae bacterium | reverse complement strand
CGCAAACTTTATAATTACCGCATTCGTGGTGGTAGCACGACTAATAGCACAAAATCGCTCCCGCCGTTTGTCGCGCCACTAAGGGCGCATTTTGGCACGGATAGCGAGGCGTGGGCGTATTTTTGTGCGTATAGTTTGTGTGAGATGAGTTTGGAATTTACAAATTTTTGTGCGAATCTTGGTGAAAAAAATCGCGCCAAATCCTATAAATGTGGCGAATCCAAACTCTGCGAATCTATTTTTTTGCCAAACTTTTTGGCTGAATCTTGTGATATTTTGTCATTTAGTAGCGACCCACTAAATGCTAAATCGCGCTTTATTGCGCTACTAAAGAAACGCAAAAAATACGCACTCTACTTAAAAATCATCGCTAACATTGTGCCACGCAGATTTAAACGGCTACGATTCGCACTCTTTTTATTTTATTTTACACCAAAAGTCGCATTTTTTCGCACTATGCGTAAGATTTTAAAAGTTCTAAGGATTTGCTGTGGATAGGGAAGCGCGATTTATTAGCACCTTGCAAAAGTGCAAAATCACGCGCTTTATCGGCGATGATGGCGCGGTGGTGGCAGAAAAGTCAAACGCAGTGGCGGAAAAAGCACATAAATTTACAAAATCTTGCGCAAAAGTCTATGCTATGGATTTATTTTGCGAGGGAGTGCATTTTTTAGTGCCACAATTTAGCTATTATCAAATCGCAAAAAAGGCGTTTTTAGTCAATATCAGCGACATTTTGGCAATGGGTGCAAAGCCCCAATACGCATTACTAGGCATTTCTTTAAGTGAGGCGATGAGTGCGGGGGACATTTGCGAGTTGCAACGCGGATTTAGCGCGGTGTGCAAAGAGTTTGGCATAAAAATCATCGGTGGCGACACGATTAAGGACAAAAAGCTAAATATCGCCATTACGATGATAGGCACTGCGCCAAAACGCCCTATTTTGCGGAGTAATTTTAAGGTGGGCGATATAGTTTTTCACACGCAATCGCGCAAAAATCCGCTGGGACGCGCACTAAAAGATATGCGATATTTGTATCGTGGCGGGAAAATTGCGCGTAGCTCGAAGTTTTTCACCCCTACGCTACACGCGAAATTTATCTATGAGATTTTGGGCTTTGTGCGTGGCGGAATGGATATTTCAGATGGGCTATTTAATGAGCTAAACCGCATAAGTGCGCTAAATCGCGTGGGATTTAGGTTTTTTTGGCGCATAAATCGCGCTAACGCTTTAAGTGGCGAGGAATATGAGTTTTTGTTTTCGATAAAAGCGCGTGATGAAGTGCGATTAAGACGAATCGCCAAAAAATGTCGCGTAGAGCTAGTAAAAGTAGCAAAAATTATGCGTGGCAAAAAGCGATTTCACTGCATAAAGTGGCATTAGGTGGAAGGGTAAGATTATGAACAGAAAAAAAGGCGCAGATGCCGAAAATATTGCCAAAGAATTTTTGCAAAATAGTGGTTTTGAGATTGTGGAGTGCAATTATTTCACGCGCTATGGGGAGATTGACATTATCGCGCAAAAAGATTTGGTGTATCATTTTATCGAGGTAAAGTCTGGCAAAAACTTTGAACCTTTACAAAATGTAACGCCAAAAAAGCTAAATCGCATTATCGATTCAATCCACATTTATTTGGCGAATCACTCGCTAGATGTGGCATTTTGCGTGGATATAGTTACGATTCGCAATGGCGAAATTGAATTTTTT
>JBNMHH010000322.1:0-1731 GCA_050872665.1 Helicobacteraceae bacterium | reverse complement strand
CAGATTTTTTATGTGATTACGGCTAAGTGTGTGGATAATGGGCGGTGGAAAGCCACTGATGACATAATCCAAAATCCGCAAAATAGCTTAAGACTTAATGTGATTGTGTAATTTTATGCAGATTCATAGTCCGCGATGACTTTAAACTAGGAATTTTAACAATGGAGGTGCAATGTTAAGGAAATGCAAAATGATTTAGGTGAATCTTTTAATTGCACGAAGTGTGGCGCGTGTTGTCAAAATATCGCACACATTGCGGAATTGAAAGATTGTGATAAAGGCAATGGGGTGTGTAAGCATTTGGATTTAGACACAAATGAGTGCAAAATCTATGCGAATCGCCCCACGATATGCAGGGTAGATACAATGTTTGAGAAGTATTTTTCAAGCATTTATTCTAAAGGCGCGTTTTATAGGCTCAATGCTGAATGTTGCAATATATTGCAAGAAAAATTAGGCATTGATGAGAGTTTTAGAATGAAAATTTAAAAAAAAAGGAGTAAAAAATGGCATTACCATTGATACCGATTGCAGTTGCAACTGCCGTTGCAGCTTCTCTTGGCTACACAGGAAAAAAGGGTTACGATGCGTATAAAGATACAAAAGATGCAAAATTATGGCACGAAACTGCCAAAATGCAGTATGAATCAAGTGAGCGTAATTTATTAGAGCGTAAAGATGAGGCGCAAGAATCTTTTGCTGAGCTTGGCGAGATTAAAAAATCCGTGATTGATGAAACTTTTCCGCGATATTTTAAACTTATAGATGAGCTTAAACTTGAGGAGCAAAAGGATTTAGGCGAGGTTCTTAAAGATTTTGATATGGCGAAGTTTAAAGAATCTAGACAAAGTATCATAGATTTACAAACAACGCTAGGCGGTATTGCCGCTGGTGGAGTGGCTGGAGCTATGGCTGGATTTGGCGCGTATGGTGCGGTGGGCTTATTAGCCACAGCCTCCACAGGCACAGCGATAGGCACACTTAGCGGAGCTGCTGCGGTAAATGCGACTTTGGCTTGGCTAGGTGGTGGCTCTTTGGCTGCTGGTGGGCTAGGTGTAGCTGGTGGAACTGCTGTGCTTGGCGGTATAGTAGCTGCGCCTGTCATCGCGGTAGCTGCGCTAGTGTGGGCAAAATCTGCAGAGAGCAAAAAATATGATGCGATTAGCTACTATAACGCAGTTAATGCGATTTGCGAGAGTTTAAAAGCCGAAGAATTGCTTTGGGTAACGATATTTAACAACGCAAAAGAGGCAAAAAGTGCGCTAACAGCGATTGATAAATCTTTTGGCGAAGCAATGTATTTGGTAGAAAATATCATCAAAAGCAAAAATGCCAATGTATCAAAATTAGGCAAATTGGTAAATAGTATCACAAATAGTAGCAATACTGATATATCAAAATGGGACAAAGATGAGCAAGAAAGCGTTAAAAATATGATTCAACTTGCGGAAGCAACGCAAACTATCATAAATGCGCCCATTTTGTTTGATGATGACCCGATAACCAAAGATATTATTAGCCACCAAAAGAAAACCAAAGAGCTAATGGACGAATTACAAGCGAAATTTAGCTAATTAAAAGCAATCAAGGGCATATAAACGCCCTTGATTCAAACAAACATAAACAAAAAGGAGAAAAATGTCAGCAACATTACAATATGAGGGAATCATAAAAGAGATTACCGATGAGATAGGGACGCAAACTTTGGCGCGATTTGGGCTAAATATCTTT
>JBNMHH010000321.1:0-1736 GCA_050872665.1 Helicobacteraceae bacterium | reverse complement strand
GTGTCATATTACAGAGAAAATTCTAAGGAATATGACATTTTAGTGCGTGTGCCAGATGAGGAAAGAAAGCAGTTAGAGGACTTGCGATTCTTACAGATTCCTAATGAAAGTGGCGAAATGGTGTTTATTGACGGGCTAATTGAAATACGCGAAACCTCGCTCCCTAGCTCAATCAAGCGATATGATAGAGAGCGCAGTATCACAATCTATGGCAATATTGACCAAAATGAAAGCAACTTACAAAAGATTCTAAATGAAATGGCACAGCGCAAGGCAGAGTGGCTATTAGAAGGCGTAAATTACACGCTTGATGGTGAGGCAAAATACGCCCAAGATACTATCAATCAGATTCTAATCGCTATTGCTACGGCGTTTATTTTGATATATTTGATTTTAGCTGCGCTTTATGAATCGCTTGTGCAACCTATCATCATTATGATAACCTTGCCTTTGAGTTTTTCAGGCGCATTTATCGGGCTTTGGATAACGGGCAATAGCCTCACAATGTTTGGGCTTATCGGGCTAATGGTGCTTATGGGCGTTGTGGGGAAAAATGCGACTTTGATTGTGGATATGGCAAATGAATTCCGCAATCGTGGCAAAAGTGTCGATGAGGCGATAATCCTAGCAGGTGAATCGCGACTGCGCCCGATTTTGATGACGGTGTTTGCGATGGTATTTGGTATGATACCTTTGGCGGTTTCCACAGGCGCGGGTTCGGCGATGAAATATCCTATCGGTATTTCAATGATTGGTGGGCTAATCGTGTCAATGTTTTTAAGCTTACTTGCGGTCCCTGCGTTTTATAAGATTATGGTGCCGATTGATGATTTTGTGCGAAGTTTCTATGCGAAAAATTTGAAATTTAAATAAATCCGCACGAAGTGCGAATCCTTGTAAAAGTTTTTGCTACTTTTGGCTTTCGCCAAAAGTAGAATCCCCATAACCCCTAGACTCTAATCTACCAGCGAGGTGATTTTATAAAACTTAAATGTTATAATTTTACAAACATAACGCAAAGTGCGTGGATTTAATGCACCCAAAAGGCACAAAATGCAATTTTTAAAAACAAATGACGGCTCTTTTAGCTTATATAGCGAAACCTACAAAGATTTCTATCATAGCACCAAAGACGGCGCGATTTTAGAAACACTTTATAAACACATAATCCCTACCTTTGGGCTTTTATGGGCGAATCCAAGCACGAATCCAAATGCGAATCCTACGCCCAATCTAGCCAATCACTCGCCCAAAAATCCCATAAAAATACTAGATATTTGCTTTGGACTAGGATATAACGCACTTTTTAGCCTAGCATTTGCAAAGCGCACAAATACAAGCATTGAGATTTATTCTATGGAATTGCATTTATTAGAGCAGTTGCGTGATTTTGCCTATCCAAAGATTTTGCTCCACTATTTGCCATTGCACGAAATTATTGATTCGCTATTTTTGCGCGGGGCGTGGGAGAGTGAAAATCTATCGATTTATTTGCATAAAGGCGATGCGAAACATTATATCGCACATTTGGCGAATCAAAAGCCACAAAATGCCACATTTGACATAATCTACCAAGACGCCTTTAGCCCTACTAAAAACGCCGAGTTGTGGGATAAATCGCATTTTGCAAATCTTTACGCACTTTTAAGCCAAAATGGCGCAATTAGCACTTATTCCACCTCCAAAAAAGTGCGAGAAATTTGCCAAAATATCGGCTTTGAAGTTTATAATATGCG
>JBNMHH010000320.1:0-1795 GCA_050872665.1 Helicobacteraceae bacterium | reverse complement strand
TAGCTACTCAAATCTTTGGGATTTTTTTGCAACGGCGGATTTGCCCCGCTCATCGCATTTATCACAAAACTACTCATCATCTTGTGGCTCGGGATTTACGAAGCGGACGATGATTATGGATATGCCATAGAGCAAGATGAGCGGGATTGCCATTAAAAACTGCGTGATGACATCGGGTGGCGTGAGAAATGCCGCTAGGATAAAGATTAGCACGATTGCGATGCGAAAAAAGCTAATCAAAGTTTTGTCGCTAATCAGCCCTAATTTCGCCAAAAAATAGCACACCACAGGCAATTCAAAGGCGATTCCAAAGCCTATCATCACTTTGGCAAAAAAGCCCGTGTAGTAGCCTATGCTGGGCGTTGCGACAAAATCTTTGGAATTGCCAAAATTGATTAAATAGTCTAACCCCAGCGGAAAGACTATGTAGTAGGCGAATAACGCGCCAATTAGGAACATTACCGTGCCAAAAAGCACAAATGGCAAAATGAGCTTTTTTTCGTTTGAATAAAGCCCCGGCGCGATAAAAAGCCATATTTGCCAAAAGATTATGGGTAGCGAGAGAATGATAGCGGCGAAAAATGAGACTTTGATTGCCGTCAAAAATGCCTCGCCCACTTGCAAAAATACGGGCTTTGAGCCTTGTGGGAGGACTTTTATGAGGGGTTCTAGCATCCAGCCCAAAATGGCTTCATTAAAGCTAAAGCATATCGCAAATGCCACGATTAGCGCGAATGCGGAGGTTACGAGCCGTTTGCGTAAGTCTATTAAATGGGGTTTTAGGTCTTCAAGCATTTAAGCCTCCGTGTGGGAGCAATTTGTTCTGGGGTAATCATTTGCGTTATTTCGGCGACAAAATTTCGCTCAATGGACGCCCAAGTCCTATTTCGCTTATTTCGCGCCAAAATAACGCAAAGCACTACCGCCATTACTTCGATTGTTGTTTTATTTTTCATTCTTATTCTTTTTAGATTTTTTAGGTTTGGATTCGGCTTTGGCTTTTGATTTGGATTCAACCTTAGATTCGCGCTTTTTTGGAGTGGAATCGCTTGAATCTTTTGAATCTTTGGTGTTTTTAGTATTTTTGGCTTTTTGGGGCGTGGAATCTTTAGATTTTTTTACTTTTTTAGATTCGGCGGATTCGGTGGATTTACTTGAATCTTTTGCAACTTTCACACTTTTTGCCTTTTTAGATTCAGCGGATTCGCCCTTTGATTCGCCTAAATCTGCACTTTTCGTAGGCTTTAGATTGCGCTTTAGCCGATTTTGCAATTCCTTGCCTTTGCTTTCAATGTCATCAAAACTCACGCTACTTTTCTCTAACGGCTCGTTAAGTTTATCTGCGACTTTAAGGCTTTCAATCTCATTTTTTAGCCCCTCTAGCTCATTTTGCAACGCCGTTTTTGTCGGCTCTAAATTCGCCGATTCGATAATCTCGCTTTTTAGCTTCAACGCCGAATCTTCAAATTTTTTCTTATATTCAAGCGCGTCTTGCTTCATTTCAGTGATATGAATCTCCCTATCTAGCGTATCTTTGGCGTCATTGATTGTCTTTTTCATGGCGCGTAGGAACTTTGCGATTTTCACAAAAGTCTGTGGCAATTTATCTGGACCCAAGAAAATCACCGCAATGATGGCGATTACGAGGATTTCGCCAAACGAAAAGTCAAGCATTTTGATTCCTTACGCGAGAATTAAAAAGCGTATTGTATAATAATTTTGGTGTGAATAGAAAAATTTTTCTGCGATTCGCTTAATTTTTGGCAAATATATTTTCTTGATTATACTTTGGATT
>JBNMHH010000319.1:0-1814 GCA_050872665.1 Helicobacteraceae bacterium | reverse complement strand
ACGCCGCGCTTGGTAATGAGCCACAGGATTTAAAATACAAGGGCGAAAAGACAGAGCTAATCATCGTCAAAAATAACCTTATCCGCGAATTTACAATGTTTAGCCCCGGGACGGCTGGAGGCGGTGGCAAAACCATTATAGGCGACAATAATCTCTTTATGGCTTATGTGCATATCGCGCACGATTGCGTCATCGGTAATAACTGCATTTTGGCGAACTGCGCGACTTTGGGCGGACATATCACAATCGGCAATGATGTGAATATCGGCGGAATGACGGGGATTCATCAATTTGTTACAATCGGCGATGGCGCGATGATTGCAGGGGCAAGTGCGCTTGGGCGTGATATTCCGCCATTTTGTATGGCGCAGGGGAATCACGCCGTGATTCGTGGGCTAAATAAATATCGCCTACGCAAACTTTTTGAGCGAGATGAAGTCGATGCGATTTCACACGCTTACAGGCTACTTTTTTCTGGCTCTGCGCCCATAAGAGAATTGGCACAAGATTTGCTAGAAAAGGCGGAATTTGAGAGCATTAAAAAAATATGCGAATTTATCATCAATACAAAGCGGGGAATCCCATTTGTGCGAGGCGAATTAGACAATGAAAATGATGAAAATTAAAAGGAAATAGATGAAAAAAGAGTGCTTTTTGTGCCACTGCGCGGATTCGAATCATAATCCCATTTATTTTAAAAAGGGCGTTTTTGTTTGCAAAAATTGCTATTCAAATAAAGAAATCGAGGCGATTTTTGCAAGTGAGGAGTCGCTTCGCACTTTGCAATATAATTTAGGCAATCTGCAAAATAGGCTTTATGTCGATGATAAGCGCGATAGCATTGATTTTAATAGCATTTCGCCAAAGGATTTGAAAGCCGCGCTTGATGATTATGTCATAGGGCAGGATAGGGCGAAAAAGTTGCTCTCTGTGGCGGTTTATAATCACTACAAGCGAATCTCACAGCAAGATGAAGTGGGCGCGGAAAATAGCGAATTTGATGATGTAGAAATCGCAAAGTCAAATATTTTGTTGCTAGGTCCCACAGGTAGCGGAAAAACGCTTATGGCGCAGACTTTCGCGCGATTCTTAGATGTCCCCATTGCAATCTCTGATGCCACGAGTTTAACTCAGGCTGGATATGTGGGCGAAGATGTGGAAAATATCATTACAAGGCTTTATCAAGCGGCGGATTATGACATTGAGCGCACACAAAAGGGCATAATTTTCATCGATGAGATTGATAAAATCGCAAGAGTGAGCGAAAATCGCTCCATTACGCGCGATGTCAGTGGCGAGGGCGTGCAACAAGCATTGCTAAAGATTATCGAGGGTAGCTTAGTAAATATCTCTCCGCAAGGCGGACGCAAACACCCACACCAAGAATTCGTGCCAATCAACACAGAGGATATTTTATTTATCTGCGGTGGCGCGTTTGATGGGCTAAATGATATTATCAAACGCCGTTTGGGTAGCAATATGTTAGGATTCAACACCGAGAAAAAGGCGATTAACAATGACGAAAATTATTTCCACTTGGTAGATTCGAGCGATTTGATGAGCTATGGAATGATTCCAGAGTTAATTGGGCGACTTCACATTGTCGCTACGCTTGATGAAATCAACGAGGAGGCAATGCTAAATATTTTGCTAAAGCCCAAAAACTCGCTGATTCGCCAATATCAAAAGATTTTCGCGCTAGATAATGTCGCCCTAGAGTTTGAGGAAAAGGCACTGCGCCTTATCGCGCAAAAAGCTATCGAGCGAAAAACGGGTGCTAGGGCGTTACGCGCGATTATGGAAGGGCTAATGGT
>JBNMHH010000318.1:0-1815 GCA_050872665.1 Helicobacteraceae bacterium | reverse complement strand
TGTGCTTTGGGGTGCGGATTTGAGGGCAAATAAAAGCGCGAATCCAAATAAAAAATCCACACAAATGCAATTTATTACGCTAAATAATGGCATAAAAATGCCACTTGTGGGCTTTGGCACTTGGCTGATTCGCGGGGCAGAATGCCAAAAATCCGTAGAAAATGCGCTAAGTGTGGGCTATCGCCTTATTGACACCGCGCAAATGTATGGCAATGAAAGCGAAGTCGGCAACGCTATAAAAGCTAGTGGAGTGGCGCGAGATGAGCTATTTATCACCACAAAACTCTCAAACGATATGACTTATAGCCAATCCCTAAAAGCGATAGATGAATCGCTTAGGCGAATTAGCGTTGATAGCGTGGATTTAATGCTAATTCATAAGCCTTATGCACACTACAAAGAAATGTATAAAGCAATGGTAAAAGCCCACAAAGACGGCAAAATTAAGTCGCTTGGTGTTTCAAATTTTACGCCTAAGAATTACAGCGAATTACTAAAAACTTGCGAAATAATCCCTGCGGTAAATCAAATGGAGACACATTTATTTAATCAACAGCGCGAACTCCGTGCCACAATGCAAAAAAGTGGCACAAAGCTAGAAGCGTGGAGTCCATTTGCCAAAGGCTCAAAAAAACTTTTTGATAACGAAGTGCTTGTAAGCGTAGCTAAAAAGCACGGCAAAACCCCAGCGCAAGTGGCTTTGCGCTTTTTGATTGAGCAAGATATTATTGTAATCCCTAAAACTACAAAAATCGAGCGAATGCGCGAAAATATCGCGCTTTTTGATTTCGCGCTTGATAGTAGCGATAAAAATGCGTTGTATGCGCTTGATAAAGGCGAGGATATGTATAGGTGGTTTGATTCAAAGATTATGGATTTTCTATTAAAATTTAGCTAAATTGCATTGCTAATGGGGGCAAACAAATGAATTTAGACTATAAAGCAATAGTTAGCGAAGTGCTAGAAATCGAGGGACACGCATTGCTTGAATCGCGCGGTAAAATAGACGCTAATGAATGGGGCAAAATAGTGGATTTTATAATGCACTCAAATCGCCTAATCGTGCTTGGCGTAGGCAAAAGCGGACATATCGGCGCGAAAATCGCCGCCACGCTTTCAAGCACAGGGACGCCAAGCGTCTTTATCCACCCCGCAGAGGCTATGCACGGCGATTTGGGCGCGATTCAAAGAGATGACGCGGTTTTGGCGATTAGTTATAGTGGCGAGAGCGAGGAACTCATCAACCTTATGCCCCACCTACGCCGTTTATCGCGTGGAATCATCACTATGACGCAAAACGCCCAAAGCTCTATTTCTAGTAAGGGCGACTTTTTTATCGACATTAGCGTGGAGCGCGAGGCTTGTCCGCTAAATGTCGCGCCCACGACTTCTACCACGCTAAGCCTTGCGCTAGGCGATGCGCTAAGCGTGTGCTTAATGAAAGCTAGGGGCTTTGAACGCACGGACTTTGCGAGTTTTCACCCCGGGGGCAGTTTGGGAAAACGGCTTTTTGTAAAGATTAGCGACTTAATGCAAAGGCAAAATCTACCCATAATCGACAAAAGCACGAATTTACGCGAGGCGATAATGGCGATGAGTGAGGGCAAACTTGGCTCTGCGCTGATTGCAGAGGATAATAAGCTTTTGGCGATTTTGAGCGATGGGGACTTGCGTAGGGCTATGATTCGCGATGATTTTAGCTTGGAGGCAAGGGCAATCGACTTTGCCACGCAAAATCCAAAAGTCTGCAAAGACGCGCAAATCCTCGCTTATGATGCGCTAAAAATCATTGAGGATTCAAAGATACAAATGCTA
>JBNMHH010000317.1:0-1825 GCA_050872665.1 Helicobacteraceae bacterium | reverse complement strand
TTTGTGCTATGCAAAAAATGTCTAGGCAAAAAGGATAAAAAGAATTTGATTTATTAAAGGGCATATCGCGTTGAGCGACATTGTTTATAAAGCATTTTTTACATTGGCACAGCAGGATATTGCATTTTATGTGCGAATCTTAATTGCGATATGTGTGGCTAGTGTGATTATATTTTTCGCTACGCGCCTTATTTTGGGGCGTCAAGTAAATATTAGTGGCGATTTTTGGGAGCACCAAAATCTTGCCAAAAGCAAAATTGCGTGGCTAAATACGCTATTTTTTGCAATGCTAACGCTCATTTGCCTATGTGCTTTTAGCTTATTTCAAATGATTTTTATCGGCTTTGGCGTGGATTTTAGCAGTGGAATGAGTGTGGAAAATGATATTGCGATGACAAATGAGCTATTAAAAATGAGTGGCTTAAATATGCGAATTGTGCCTGATAGCGCGTCTATTGCGGATTTTGATTATTATGGCTTTATCGCAAATCGCATTGCCACTCTTAAAGTCTCGCTTGGGATAAGTGTGGTTTTTGTGCTTGTGCTGTGGCTTTCGTATTTTTTTAAAAGCATTGCGATGCGCACTAATGGCATTGATAAACTCGCAGATTCACTAAACGCCGATGAGATTTTTGGCGATTCGGGTAAAAATAGGGCTTCGCTTATCACGCGTAATATCAAAAATGGTAGCGACATAAAATTCGATGATAATGACGAATCGCTAGTTAGGATTTTGGATAAAAATGGCGTGGATAGGACGGATTTGGTGGATAGGCAAAATGACAAAGAAAAAAGAGTGTTTCAAACCATCGAGGAAATGGCAATCGCCTCAAATATGCCTATGCCGCGCGTTTTTATAATGCGTAGCGAAAATGGCATAAATGCGATGTGTAGCGGGGAGCGATTCGGCTATGCTGATGAAAAAATCGCTATTTTCGTTACGCAAGGCGCGGTGGATAATTTCACACGCGAGGAATTGCAAGGCGTCATTGCGCACGAATTTTCACACGCATTTCACGGCGATGTGGCTTTGAATCTAAAGATTTTTTCGCTGATTTTCGCGCTAACTTGGACGATGATGATAGGCGAATTTTTCCTACGCTCGTGTATGCGACAATCACGCTCACGCAGTAGTGGCAAAAACAAAGGCGGTGGCGTCATCGTAATCGCGCTAGTTGCGCTGGTATTTTATGTGCTGGGATTTTTGGGGACGCTGTTTGCCAAAATATTGCAATCGGCGATTTCGCGCCAAAAGGAATTTTTAGCAGACGCCTCAAGTGTGCAATACACGCGCAATGTGAATGGCATAAAGTCCGCCCTAAAGCGCATAAAGGATTTGCAAGATAATGGCATAAACGCCACGAATCGTAGCACAAACAGCGCGAATCTCCACGGACAAAATGTCGGCGTTGTGAATAATATCAGCGCGAAACCTTGCGCACATATGTTTTTCCTAAACTCGCTAAGCGGCTTTTTTAGCAAAATCTTTGCAACACACCCGAGCTTGGAAAGGCGCATAAAGGCGTTAGATAAGATTGGGTAGGGTTGCGCGAATACAATTTGTTCTTGGGTAATCATTTGCGTTATTTTGGCGACAAAATTTCGCTTGATAGACGCCAAGTCTTATTTCGCTTGTTTCGCGTGAAAACGGCGCAAAGCACTACCGCCATTACTTCGATTGTGATTTGCTTTGCAAATCAATTACGAATTTAGTGTGTATCTAAAATTCTCCGTCACTGCGAGATTCGGCAAAGCCGAATCGTGGCAATCCAACCCGCGCGAATCCACCCCACCTCGTCATACTGAGGCGACAACGTCGCCGAAG
>JBNMHH010000316.1:0-1829 GCA_050872665.1 Helicobacteraceae bacterium | reverse complement strand
ATCAAAGGTGGCGCGTATTTAGTTGACCAAGACGCGGCGGTAAAATTCTGCGAGGCAGCAGGTGCTGTAATCAAAGAAATGGACTATCTAGGCACTTTATTCTCACGCAACGACAAAACAGGTGGCGTAGCGCAAAGAATGATGGGTGGCGCGTCAAAAAGACGCTGTAACTACGCAGCGGACAAAACAGGGCATATTTTAATGCACTCCTGCCTTGATGACGCCATTAGCAATGATGTGAAGTTTTTGATGGACCACGAATTACTAGACATTGCGGTGGTTGATGGCAAATGCGAGGGCGTAGTTTTGCGCGATATTCAAACAGGCGGAATCTACCCCGTGCTTTGCAAATCGCTAGTAATCGCCACAGGCGGATATACTAGGATTTTCTACAACCGCACTTCTGTGCCATTTATCGCCACAGGGGACGGCGTAGCGGCTGCATTACGCGCTGGGCTTGGCTTTGAAGACCCTGAAATGATTCAATTCCACCCCACAGGCGTTTCAAACGGCGGGACTCTCATCACTGAGGCGGCTCGTGGCGAGGGCGGATACCTTATCAACAATAAGGGCGAACGCTTTATGAAAAAATACCACGAAAAAGCCGAACTTGCCCCACGCGATGTCGTGGCAAGAGCTATGGAAATTGAGATTCGCGAAGGCAGAGGCTATGGCAAAGGGCTTGGCTCGTATGTGCTTTGCGATGTGCGACACTTAGGCAAAGAAACCATTATGAAAAAATTGCCAAAGATTCGCCACACTGCGATGCTTTTTGAAAATGTGGATTTAATTGACAAGCCTGTGCCTGTGCGCCCGACAGCTCACTACTCTATGGGTGGCGTTGAAGTGGCAAAATTTGATGATATGAGCACCAAAGTGGCTGGAATCTATGTCGGTGGCGAGGCTAGTTGTATTTCGATTCACGGCGCAAACAGACTTGGCGGAAACTCACTAACTGACGCAGTCGTTACAGGCAAACTCGCAGGAGACGGCGCGGCAGCTTACGCAAAAGATGCGTCTTTTGGCGAAGGCAAAAGAGTGCAAGAGCTAGTGGATAGCTGGAAAGCGAAATTTAAAGAAGTCGCAAACGGCGAGGGCAAGGCAAATGATATGTATGCTTTGCGCGAGGAATTAGGACGCGAAAATTGGGATAATTTAGGAATCTTTAGGACACAAAGCAAACTAGACAAACTAGCCAAAAACCTCGAATCTATCGAGGCTAGATACAATAAGATTCGCATTCAAAATAAAAGCGAGATTATGAATACCGCATTTACGGATTATGTCGAGCTTGGCAATCTTATTTTGCTATCTAAATGTGCTTGTTTGGCGGCGCAAAAACGCCTTGAATCACGCGGAGCGCACACTAGAGAGGACTATCCAAAACGCGATGATGAAAAATTCCTAAAACACAGCATTGTGAGTTTGGAGGACAATAAACTAAAATTAAGTTACAAAGATGTCGTTGTAACAGACTTTTCACTTGATGGGAGGAAACCAGAATGAAAGTAGTAATAGAAAGATTCGATGGTGAGAAAACTTACGAGCAGACTTATAATGTCGCTGATGCCGATGTCAAAGGCAAAACTCTGCTTTCGCTTTTGATTTTAATCAAACAAACACAAGACATTACGCTAAACTTCACGGCGTCTTGTAAATCTGCGATTTGTGGGGCGTGTGCGGTGCGCGTGAATGGGCACTCATACCTTGCGTGTGATACGATAATGGACGATTTGCTAAAAGAATATGACAATCCAAAAAGCATTACCATTTCGCCACTGGGCAATTTCCGTGTGATTAGCGACTTGGTGGTGGATTGGGAGCCTTCT
>JBNMHH010000315.1:0-1832 GCA_050872665.1 Helicobacteraceae bacterium | reverse complement strand
TTGCTAAACAGCGCATTATTTTTGGTATTTTTTATTGCATTTTTGGTGTGGATTTGTTTGAAAGATGGATTCGTATTAGATTCAAATGGCGCGGTGGCGATTGAATCAAATGCCTATTTTTGGGCGTTTATCCATAATCCGCTAATCCTTATCATTTTGCTTTTGGGCGTGGTTTTGGCATTGCTTGGTATCTACTTGCTAGTGTTTAAAAAATGCGCTTGTGCGATTTGGAGCTTGGGGATTGGGAGCGTTTTGGCGGTGTTTGCGGTATTTTTAAGTTTGGGGCTTGGCGGGGGCGTATTTTATCCGTCCTTAAGCGATTTGCAAAGCTCACTAAGCATAAAAAACGCTAGTTCTAGCTACTACACGCTAAGCGTAATGTCTTATGTGTCCTTGCTAGTGCCGTTTGTCCTAGCTTATATTAGCTTTGTGTGGCGCGCGATGGATAAAGTCAAAATCACAAAAGATGAAATGCGAAACGATTCGCACACTTACTAAAAAGGATAGATTATGGAAGCGTTATTTTTGCTATTTTGGCCCCTAACGATTTTTGTGGCGTATAAATTTATTGTGCTAAATATCAATCAGCTTGATAAGATTGAAGGCAGAAAGGATTCATAATGGTAGTATTTGTAACAGGCGCGAGTGTGGGCTTTGGCGCGGAAATCGTGCGTAGATTCGCTAAAGCGGGGCATAAAGTAATCGCGTTAGCACGGCGCGAATCAAAGCTAAAAGAATTGCAAAGCGAGTGTGGAAGCGATAAAGTCGCAATCATTGCGCAAGATATTTGCGATACAGAGGCGATTAAAAAGGCTTTGGCAAATCTAAATGCGGAATTTCAAAAAATCGACATTTTAGTCAATAACGCTGGACTTGCACTTGGGCTAAGTAGCGCGGATAAGGCGGATTTGAGCGATTGGGAGCGAATGATTGAAGTGAATATTTTGGCTTTGGTGCGACTAACGCATTTGATTTTGCCCCAAATGGTGGCGCAAAAAAGCGGACATATCATCAATATCGGCTCGATTGCGGGGAGCTATCCGTATCCGGGTGGCAATGTCTATGGCGCGACAAAGGCGTTTGTAAAGCAATTTAGCCTAAATCTACGCGCGGATTTGTTTGATAAAGGGATTCGTGTGAGTAATATAGAGCCCGGACTTTGCGGTGGGAGCGAGTTTTCGCTAGTGCGATTTAAAGGCGATGAGGCAAAAGCAAATGCCGTGTATGAGGGCACAGAGCCACTATTGCCCTGTGATATTGCTGAGGCTGTCTTTTGGATAGCAAATCAACCCAAACGCGTGAATGTGAATCGAATCGAAATTATGCCGACTATTCAAGCACCAAGTGCATTAAGTGTAGCGAAAAAATAACGGCGCGTGGCAATTTGTTCTGGGGTATGCAATTTCGCACTTGTGAAAAATTTCGGGCATTCGCAGACCATTAGTCTAGTCTCACGCCCGAAATTTTTCACAAATACAAAAGCCACACCGCCATTACTTCGATTGTGATTACGCTAACGCGAATCGACTACGAATTTATACAAATCTATAATATCCGTCATTGCGAGGTGTTTTTAAGCACCGAAGCAATCCAAAACAAAAACAAAATGGATTGCCACGATTTTGCTAATGCAAAATCTCGTAATGACAGCGTGGGATAACTACTTAAAAGTTTTTGCTACCTACCTCGTCATTGCGAGGCAGTGTAAGCAAAGCGAACACAACGAAGCAATCCACAAAAATAAATATATAGATTGCTTCGACTTTTTGAAAAAGTCTCGCAATTACGAAAGGCAATGGATTACTTCTAGCAAAGCCCTCGCAATGACGGGT
>JBNMHH010000314.1:0-1852 GCA_050872665.1 Helicobacteraceae bacterium | reverse complement strand
ACAAGGGCTATAAAAACTACTTGCAATTCCTTGTAGGCGGGGATTTTGCGGTTATCAAAAATACGCTAAATATCACGGCAAATGTGGGCTATAAAATGACGATTGCCAAATCTAGCGTGGAGACGCTTGGCATAGAGCGCGAGATAGGGGAGAGCTACATTAGCGCAAGTGTGGGCGTGAAGTATTATTTCTAGGCTTAAAAAAGCGCGAAATATCCATTCGCCCAAGCGTAGCAAAAAGTAAGATTTGGTGTGATTCGCCCAAAAGATTCGCGCATATTTACACATATTTTAAGCGATTTTTAGTAAGAATAGCGAATCTAAAATTATCCACAAAAAGTAAGGAAAAGTAAATGTTTTCAAAGATTTTAATCGCAAATCGTGGCGAAATCGCCGTTCGCATTATCCGCGCGTGTAGGGATTTGCACATTCATAGCGTGGCGATTTATTCACGCGCCGATAGGGATTCGCTACATATCAAAATGGCGACTGAAAGCTACGAAGTGAGCCAAGACCCACTCCAAGCATATTTGGACGGCGATGCAATCATCGATGTCGCGCTGTCCTGCGGCGCGGAGGCGATTCACCCGGGGTATGGTTTTTTAAGCGAAAATGCGGAATTTGCTAGGAAAGTCAAAGAAGCTGGGCTTGTGTGGATTGGACCTGACCATAGCGTGATTGCCAAAATGGGCGATAAAAATGCCGCACGGGAGCTGATGAAAGCAAATGGGATTCCTATCGTGCCGGGCACTGAGCCACTAAATAGCCACACGATTGATGAAATAAAGATTATTGCTAATAAAATCGGCTATCCTGTGATTTTAAAGGCGAGTAATGGTGGCGGTGGGCGCGGGATTCGCGTGGTGCGAGGGGATAACGAGATTGAGGAAAATTTCGCTGCGTGCAAAAGAGAGGCGATGATATTTTTCAAAAATGATGAAGTTTTTATGGAAAAATATATCGAAAATCCCAAGCACATTGAGTTTCAAATCATCGGCGATAATTACGGCAATATCGTGCATTTGCTAGAGCGCGACTGCTCGATTCAACGGCGTCATCAAAAGCTAGTCGAAATCGCCCCAAGCCCTACGATGAGCATCGATTTGCGCCGTAAAATGGGCGCGGTGGCAGTGGCTGCGGCAAAAGCAGCCAAATACACAAACGCGGGGACGATAGAATTTTTGGTTGATGATTTGGGGAACTTTTATTTTATGGAGATGAATACGCGAATCCAAGTCGAGCACGGCATCACAGAGGAAATCACAAATTTTGATTTAATCGGACGGCAGATTCGTTGCGCGGCGGGGGAGATTTTGGATTTGAATCAAAGCGAGGTGATTCATCAAGGATACGCTATCGAAGTGCGCATAAACGCCGAAGATGTGGCAAATGACTTTATCCCCTGTCCGGGCAAAATCACGGCTTATTATCCTGCGCTGGGACCTTTTGTGCGAATCGACAGCGCGGTTTATAAGGACTATGTGATTCCGCCAAATTATGATTCGATGATTGCCAAGCTAATTGTCCGCGCGAGTAGCTATGATTTGGCGGTGAATAAGCTAATCCGTGCGTTGCAGGAATTTAAGATTCGTGGCATTAAGACGACAATCCCATTTTTGCTAAATATCGCGCGTGATAAGGACTTCCGCAAGGGCAATTTTGATACTTCGTATTTGGAGAGCAAAATGGCAGAGCTAATGCCAAGTGAGATTGTGAATAATGATGATGTGGTGGTGGCGATAGCAACGGCGATTGCGGTGCAGAGTGGATGGTAAAAGGGACAATTTGTCTTTGGGTAATCATTTGCGCCGTTTTTACACAAAACTACGCTCAATAGACACCAAGTCTTATTT
>JBNMHH010000313.1:0-1856 GCA_050872665.1 Helicobacteraceae bacterium | reverse complement strand
CGAAGCCATAGCATAAATACTTGCCCCCAAATATTCGCGTCCAATGTCTTTGGTAAAGGGCTTTAGGATAACGGAATCTTGGAGATTTAATGCGCGGATTTTAGATTGAATCTCGCTTTTTAAGACTCCATCGCCTACGATGATGAGTTGCCATTCGTTTAAATCCGTGTTATTGTGCGAATCTGCCACTGAATCCCTCACCATTTTCCAAATATCAAGTAATCGCAAAAAGCCTTTTTCACTACTGAATCTCCCTACGCTTAGCACAACTTTTTGGCTGTGATTGGTAGAAACTTGCGGAATATTAGGCAGAAAATTTGGTATGACTTTTATGTTGCTATGCAATCTTTGCCACAAGGGCAATTCGCGCCCACTTAAAATCACCAGCGCGTCATATAGGCGCAGTTTTTTGCTGGACTTTGGCGCGTTTAGATGCCATAATCGCACGAAAAACCGCGCCTTATCGCAATCTACGCCCCTAAAAAACGGCACAAACCACCCGTCATTTGCCAAAATAATATCACTTTGGGCGACAAATTTGCGCACCTTTAGGCACAGATAAAAGCGAAAAAGCGTTTTGTTAAAAAGATTGATAAGCATATTTTTGCCTTTGGCGGGGCGATTTGAGAGATATACGCAAGAAATGTGCGAATCTAGCGGATAAAATGGCTTTGCGCCTCGTTTAAAAAAGATCACCACGCACACTTCATAACCCAAATTCGCACTAAAGGCATTTGCCAAATTCACGCCCACGCGCTCTCCGCCACCACTCTCGGTAATGTCTTTTAGCGTGATTAAAACGCGCTTTTTAGATTTAGTGGATTCGTGGGTGGATTTAGTAGATTCGTGGGAGGATTTGGCAGATTCGCGGGTAGATTCAATAGATTCGCTGGTGGATTCGCCACTTTTATGGCTTTTGTAAGCCCATTTTTGCCCAAGTTGCTTTAGTTTTGCATATATATATATATATATTGTGGTTAGATTCTAGCGTGGAGCGGGAGTTTTCGGGGTGGTAGAGGTGATAAGCAAGGGCGTTAAATTTCACGCGCCGCAATGCCCCACCATTAAACAAAAATCGCGCGACAAACTCGCTATCCTCGCGTCCCCAGCCGACAAACTCCTCGTTAAAGCCGTTAATCGCCTCGCAGTCAATCTTAAAAAAGCTCATATTGCACCCGCGAATGCCCTTTATAAGCTCTTTTTTCTTAAAAATCTTTGCAGTGGTTTTGGAGATTTTATAGATGAGATTCGCGCAAAAATTGCAATGCGTAGCCTTAAACGAGCGCGATTTAAAGGCAAGGACGAAATTATTTTGCGCCAAAATTGTGCTTGTCTCATTTTCGCGCAAAATCACGCGTGAGCCTTGCAAAAATACGCCCCTTTGGGCGAATCGCAAATGCTCTGCAATAAAGCGCGAATCCAAAATCATATCGCCATCAATGATGATGATATATGCGCCACTCGCGGATTTTATCGCGCGGTTGCGAATCTGCGCTAGGCGAAAGCCCTTATCCTCGTGCCAAATGTGGCGCAACTCGCAAGGAAAATTTTTGGCGTAAGATTCGACAACTTCGCGCGTGTCGCTTGTGCTACCATCATCGGCGATAAGCACTTCTTTGGGGAGCGGATTTAGTGCGCGAACTGAATCCAAAACTAACGCCAATCGCTCTTTTTGATTGTAAGTAGTGATGATAAGCGTGGTGTTTGTGGGCTTTGGGCGAAGTGCCTCATAAAGTTTAGCGTATTTGAAAAACGAGCCAAGCGCGTTGCAAACGCTAAGCACAAAGCCCTTGTAGCCGTAAAAAACGCCTTTTTTGAAAAAATAATTTTTCAAAAAGCCCCAAAGGCTGTGATTG
>JBNMHH010000312.1:0-1879 GCA_050872665.1 Helicobacteraceae bacterium | reverse complement strand
TTCATACGCAACGCAAGTTTGTCATTCGTAATCCCCGCATTATTGACTAGATAATCCAAGCTCCCATCGCAATCTGCGATTACTTTAAATGCGTCAATGACTTCGCTTTCATTATCCGCATTAAACTTAATCACAGCCGCGCTCCCGCCATTTTTCTCAATCTCATCTTTTAACGCTAGGGCTGGGTTTTCATCGCCACGATAATTTATCCAAACTTTGAGATTATATGTCGCCAAAACTTTCGCGATTCCCGCACCAATCCCGCGACTAGCCCCCGTAATCAAAACATTTTTACCGCTAAATTTCATCACAAACTCTCCTAAAATTGCCTATTTTGCGCCGAATCTATAATTTAGATTCATATCTGCGCAACACATACAATCGCTTTAACATTTTCTTTTTCGCACTGATTTTTTGCTTTTTACGCTTTTCTGTTTGGCTTTCAAAGAACCTTCTCGCGCGGGATTCCGTTACGACAAGATTTCTATCGGCTTGTTTTTTAAAGCGTCTGTAAGCCTCATCAAAGCTCTCATTTTCTCGGATTTTAATGCCGGGCATTCTGTTATCACCACCTTTTTTGTAAGATTAAAAAGCGAAATCCTAACAAAAATTTCCAAAAAAATAAATTAAATGCGAATCTATCCCTACAACCCCAAATATTCCTTATCGCAAAAGCTATCCGCGTGGATATTACTAAATGCCTTTTTAAGCGATATAAAAAAGTCCTTATTGTTCGCCTCAATCTCTCGCAACATAGCCTTTGCACTCTCCCGCGCAAAGGGCTTTTTGTCGCTTGGAAGCCAATTTATCGGGCAGTTGCAATCAGGGGCGATATAAATGTCGTTGCTTTTGATAAAGTCGATAATCTGCCTCTCACGCACGAAAATCAGTGGGCGAATCACAAATAGCCCGTTCCCCGCGCGATAGATGGGTGGCATAGAGCGCAAAGAGCCGTTGTAGCTGAAATTCATCACAAAACTCTCCGCCGCGTCATCTAGGTGGTGTGCCAAAGCGATTTTGTTAAATCCACCCTCGAGTGCCTTGCTATACAGCGCACCGCGCCTCATTCTCGAGCAAAAAGAGCAATACGAGCTATTTGGACGCTTCTTTTCCTCCAAAGCCTCAAAGATTTTCGTGCGGTAGAGTTCGTAGGGAATCTCGTGCTTTGCGCAATAATCGATGATATACTCATACTCGCCACCGCGCCCGTAATCAATGGTAATCGCCTTAAACTCAAAGTCAAATGGCGCGTGGGATTGCATTCGCTTTAAAAGCGTGGCAAGTAGCATTGAATCTTTGCCACCGCTTAAGCCCAAAAGCACTTTATCGCCCTCTTTGATTAAGCCATACTCGGCATTTGTGCGCCCTACGGCACTTAAAATCTTTTTGCTTATCATTTTCAAACAATCCTTATTAAAAATTTGTGGCGATTAGATTCGGCACGAATCTAGCTCGAATCAAGTGCGATTTAAGGCGAATCAAAGCCCGAATCTAGCCCTAAATCTTACGCGATTCAAGCCTATTTCAAAGCGATTCGCCCAAAAATCCTACCGCGCTCCCTTGCTTCTTAAAAATGCTTTTATCTTATTATCTTTTGCCACGCTTAGAGCTGTGTTGCCATCGTTATCTTTGGCATTTATATCCGCACCCATTTCTACCAAATATTTTATCACTTCATCACTTGCGTCATTTTTTGAAGCAAGGATTAAAGCCGTGTTGCCTTTGTGATTGCGCACATTTATATCTGCACCTTTTTCTACTAGATATTTTATAGTCCCTATGCAACCTCTGCTATTCATCAAATGCCACATTAAAGCAGTCGTGCCTTTATCATCTTTAGCATTCACATCTAAGCCTTTTGACACAAAATACTCTATCC
>JBNMHH010000311.1:0-1898 GCA_050872665.1 Helicobacteraceae bacterium | reverse complement strand
TATTTGTGGCATTGGTGGAATATCGCGCACGGCTTTAGAAATATGGGCGGGACTGCCATATCTTTGGTTGCGATTAGCGCGTTTGTGGTGGCGGTGCTGCTTATTATCGCCGTGATTAGCACCGATGAGATTCGCATTTGGGAAAAGGCACTTAAGCGCATAAATTGCGCGAATCGCCACGACATTATCGCCGATTTTTATCGCCCTGTGGAAAAGGATAGTCATTTTATGCCTTTAAAATTTGCGAAATTTGCTTAAAAAAAATCGCACGAATTTTAGTGTAATTTGCCTTAGAATTTATGAAAATTATACACATTCATCACAAAATTTGCTAGAATCGTGGCGTTATTTTTGCATAAAAAAGGACTTGCAATGAATTTGGAAAACATAAAGATTGAATCCTACATTTCCGTAGCGTGTTTTGCACTCGCTTTGTTCATTAAAGTCGCGCTTATCGTTTCAATAGTGCTACAAATGCATATCATCTATATGCTTCAGCAAGAGAGCCAAAGCACCACGCTTTTTAGGCGATATTTCATCGCACTTTTGGCGAATCTCGCCTATTTTGTGGGATTGGCATTTGTTAGCCCTGATTTTTCTGCGTCATCGATTACATTTTATGTAGGGCTTGTGGTGGCGGTTGTAAGTGCGCCTGTGCTGTTTATATCCGCGCTAAAATTTACCAAAGATTTGGTATCTATCGTTGAAAATCGCTTAATCCTAGCGATTATGGGATTTGTGGTGGTGGAATTTTTGGCTGGATTTATGTGGGTGCTGTCGTATTTGTGGCATTGGTGGAATATCGCGCACGGCTTTAGAGATATAGGCGGGACTGCCATAGCTTTGGGCGCGATTGGTGCGTTTGTGGTGGCGGTGCTACTTATCATTGCTGTGATTAGCACCGATGAGATTCGTGGCTCTAAGGGCGAATCAAGCGAATCTGCCGAATCGCAATAGATTGCTTTTTGCGATTAGTGCGAATCGCCTCGCAATGACGCACGATTCGCGCCTTATTTTGTTTGCATAGTTATATTATAGCTATCATTTATCGAATCTATGATTTCCTTAATTTCTAACGCCTTTTTCGTGGTGGCGGTGTCTGTGAGCGTGTTGAAAAATACCAAATCCGCGTTTTTGCGCCTCACGCTAAAGTCAATATTAGAGATTTCATTTTTCATTAGGCTAATAATGGCGTTTGCAAGGGCTTCAAAATGCTTATTTGTGATATTTAGATTTTCTTGCAAATAGCGCAGATTTTCGCTATTTGCCTCGTAAAATTCGCTATTTATGGCGTCTTTTGCTTTGAGTGAAATATCCAACTTTTCCAAGCTATATTCATAAAAGCTCGGCGTTGCTGGGTCAAACCATTCTTTTAGCAAAAATAAAATGCTTTTATTGCGGAATCGCTTCTCACGAATCAAAACGGCGAAATTCACGCTAATAGCGATATTCCCAATATCTAGCTTTAGCACTCTATCAAGCATCACATATCCTAACGCAGAATCCTGCTTAGTAAAGCTAACCAAATAAGAAAAATTTTTAGGCAGAAAAATGAGACTTTGCGAAATCGCGCCGATATTCACGCTCACCGCGATATTATTGGTGTTTAGCTTGGTGATAGCAAGGCTCGTGTCGCTAAAAGTGATTTGGCGATTTTGCCACGAGGGCGGGAGATTTTGCGTGATATTAGATTGAGATTCGAGTTTAGATTCAAGCGCATTTGGCGAATCAAATCTAATATTCCCAAGCGTAATGTCGCTAATCTTGCAACTATGCTTAAAGAACCCCTTGCATTGCGTTTGCGAAAAATCCAAGCTAAGATTTTTTTCGCCCAACTCTTGCTTTAGCGAAGTGAAATAGCTATTTATCGCCTTTATCTCCACGCGCTTTAGGTATTC
>JBNMHH010000310.1:0-1903 GCA_050872665.1 Helicobacteraceae bacterium | reverse complement strand
GGTGTCAAATCTTTTAGCTTTTGCATTGACACCATTCCCTTGTAAGTGAGCGGATAAAGGACGATTCGCACAATCAGCGTTAGCCCAATAATCGCCCAGCCCCAATTTGCAAAAATGCCAAAAAGCCACGAGAGAAGCAAAAACAAAGGCTTTGCAAAAAATGTGATAATGCCATATTCCACGACATCAGTGAGTTGTGGCGCGATTGCCTTTAAATCCTTGTAATTTTTAGGTCCAATATATCCGCTAAATTCTGCGCTATCACTTAAATAAATATATGATAGATGATTGCCGTCCTTGCCCGTATCGACAATGGCATTCACGCCACCGCTTTTGCTAAAAAGTAGCGTGGCGTAATATCTATCTACACTTGCGATAAAACTAGCATTGCTAAAGGCGGTATTTTCATCGGTGATATTATCGCCCTCTTCGATTTTCTCTATCGTTTCATCGCTTTTTTTGACAATCACTCCCTTAAATACATACGAACTTGAATCTGCCACAGGGCGCGAACCATTTGCCACATAGTAATTTAGCGATTTGTTTAGCTCGATTTTTGCGTCATAGCTAAAATCATCATAAAAAGTTAGGATTTTTTTGATTGTAACTGCGCCTATACCGCTAATCTCGCCTAAATTTTGCGTGAGCGTGATTTGCTGTGCCTTGCTTGAATCTGTGCTTGAATCGCGTTCTTTTATTTCCACCTCCGCAATATCCGCAGTATAGGGCGTTGTGAATGCTTTGGCATTGACTTCTTTATTTTGAAAGCGCAATTCAAGCGGTTTTATGCCATTTTCATCAAATAGCGAAAGCGCAGAGCCGTCCTCATTGACATATTTTTTCTCTTTTAAAATCGCCTTGTGAATGCGCCCTAACTCATCGATTTGCAAGTCGATTTTGGGCGATTTGATATGCGTGATAATTTTAGTCGAATCGGTGCTAATGGGGGCTTTAATATCGCTTGAATCAACGCTTTTTGGCGCGGTAGTCGCCTCAAAATTTGGCGCACTTAAATCGCTTTTAGGCAAATCGCTCACCGAATCTTTAGGACTTTGTAGCATATCATTGATATTATTCGCACTCGCAATCGTGGCATTTGCATCGCCATTTAGCTCCGTCTTTGGCGCGAAAAAATACATATAGGGTACAAGGAAAATTAGCGATAAAATTATCGCGGTAAAAATGCGTGTGTTAGGCGTGTTGTTGTTCAATTTTTATCCTTTTAGTGATTTTATAGCAAAAAATTTATGTGTAATTTTAGCATTATTTTTGGGTTTTAAATGCGTGAATTTCGGCTTTGAATTGTTTGCCGAATCCAAATTCGCCAAATCCAAATCCACGCAAGGCACAAGCCAAAATGCGATATTTTTTGGCATTTTTGTTTTTGGGCGTAGAATATTATGCGAAAATTTGCGCGTATCAAGGGCGATTCGCGGATAGGATATGCCACCACTAAAAAGCTGATTGCATTTTAAAAGGCGCATTAGCGACTTAAAAAGCGCGGTGGCGGGGTTATGAAAGCGAAAGCAAAGTGCCGCATACTCCGAGCAAGTGGGGTAAAACCTACACGCTGGGGGATTTAGCGGGGAAATGTAGCGTTTGTAAAATGCTATGAATCTATCGATTTTCATTTTGCTTTGCCTTTGTTTGTGGGCGATTCGCCATTTTGTTCGATTCGCGCTTTGGTGATTCATAACGATTTGCCATTTTTGGCGTAGAGTGCGAATTTTTCATAAAACGCATTTGCTTTTTAAGTGTGGCAAAAATGCTATCTTTTAGCGTGGCAAAGGGCGTTTGGAGGATTTGCGATTTGGCGATAAAAATGCAAATCAAATTAGCGTGTTTGTCTTTTGGGCTAAAATCGTGGATTGCTTCAACTCGCTTCCTCGATAGACTATTAGTC
>JBNMHH010000309.1:0-1932 GCA_050872665.1 Helicobacteraceae bacterium | reverse complement strand
GATAAAAACGGCGCGGATAAATATGTGCTAGGCGAGATAAACTGCTCTTGCGTGGGATTCACAAGCCCAGCAGAATTTATGGAAAAAATCGCGCTTATGGTGGGGGACAATATCGTAGAAATCGTAGAGAAAAGTAAAAAGTAAAAAGTAAGATATGATTTGCTACTTTTGGCGTAAGCCAAAAGTCGTTGTGGCTTACCGCGCAGATTTGTTTTTTATTATGGATTGCTTCGCCTTGCCAAAGGCAAGTCTCGCAATGACAAAGTAGCGAGGATTTACCACACGCCGTCATTGCAAGATTCGGCAAAGCCGAATCGTGGCAATCTATTTTTTTATTTTTTTGTTTAGATTGCTTCGGGCTGTCGCCCTCGCAATGACGAGTATTGCGATTTCACGCTTGATTTGCAGTAGATTCACAAGGCAAATCACAATCGAAGTAATGGCGGAATTTTATAAGATTCAAGCGACTTTCGCGCGGAAGTAGCTTTAGGCAAGTTCGTGGGTTTTCAAGCACGAAACTATGAGATAGAACTAATGGTTCATCGAATAGTTGAGTGCGCCGAATCCCGCGAAATTGCCAAAGATACAACGCGCCTTTTTTACTGCACCAAAAGATAAACAGGTTTCCCTATATCCTGACTCACCCTATCATAATCCCTTTGCGCTTCCTCACGGCTCTTATATGGTCCCACCAAGTAGCGAGTGATGACATTTGAGTTTATCATAATCTCTTGGATTCGATAGCTGTAATTATTTAGATTATCCAAAAATGCGCGATTGGGCGTTTTGCTAAATGCGCCCACTTGCAAATAGTAGCCATTTTCCGCAATATCGCCGTTATTTAGGCGATTCATAGTGCGTCTTGTGGTAGTGCCACTTCGTGTCGTAGAAGTGATAGTCGCACCACTTGGTCTTGTCGCGGTTGCAACTTTGGCTGGTTTTTGTGGCATAGTCGCCTTTGGTGGCTCTGGCTGTGGCACAGGCGCAGTATTTTCTGGCTCGGTGCTGTTTTTAATATCACGCACAATTTGGTCGAATCTATCCTCTCCGCTATTGTCAATATCCACGCTACTAAAGCCACCGCCGGGGATATTTGAATCTGCACTCGTAGGCGAATCCACCACAATAGTCTCACCGCCACCCTTTGCATTGCCCATAGCCACCACGATAATTGCGATAGCCAATACAAGCACCACTATTGCGATGATTAACAATAGCATCTTTTTGGAGTCTCTGCCCCTCACATCTTCGCCACCTAACATAATGTCATCGAAATCTCTTTTTTCCATTGCTACTCCTTTAAAAGTTTAAATTCTACAAATGCTTCGACCAATACGAGCCACGCTCTTTTGCATACACCTCATAGGGCAATACCAAAATATTAAAATTTGGTGGCAAATCGTTGCTTGGTAGCACACGCCACTGCTTTGGCGCGAGTTTTTCTAGCTTCGCACTAAGCGTTTTAGACAAAAAATGCGCCTCTAATAAATCGGTATGTCCCTTATGCACATAAATATGCAAATGTCCCCTCGTCTTGGACTGATAGGCAGTCCAATTTAAGAAACCTTCTTTTCTAAGCAATAATTGTGCCTTATGATAAAATCCCGCGTCATCAGTGCCATTGTAGTCAATCACAATGTTTTCGACTTTTTTATCTTTGATAAGACTATGGGCGACAATGATTTCTTTATTCAAATGTCGCTTAATCACATCTGCGCTAAGTAGCGAATTCACGCGGAAAAATTTATCAAAAAATGTCTTGCCATTATGAACTACCTTATTCATCAAACTGCTATCATATTGATAATAATGGCTCGTATCCACCTTGATAAGCCGCAAATCGTCCATAATTCTCATTAACTTTTTCCTTTATCTTTGCTAAAAAATCGCCTTTTCATAAATCTTAAAATCCTTGCTAAAGTCCGCTATTTC
>JBNMHH010000308.1:0-1957 GCA_050872665.1 Helicobacteraceae bacterium | reverse complement strand
TTTATGTCAAAGCCAAGCATTATGGCTAATTTTGGTGCGACAAACATAGAGCTATAAGTCCCCACAATCGCGCCTATTAGCATAGGAAGCGTGAATCCTCTCAAAATCTCGCTACCAAAGGCAAATAGCACCGCGATGACAAAAAATGTCGTTAGCGAGGTTAGCAAAGTGCGCGATAGCGTTCGCGAAACGGCGTCATTTATGACTAGGCGGACATCATTAAATGTGCGGGAGAGCATTTGCTCCCTAATCCTATCAAAAATAATAATCGTATCATTGATAGAATACCCAATTAGCGTGAGTAGCGCGGCAATCACATCAAGGCTCAAATCCACATCAAATACCATTATCGCAGCCCCAGAAATCACCACATCGTGGATTAGCGCGATGATACTAGCAAGGGCGAATCGCCACTCATAGCGAAAGCTCACATACGCCATCGTCGCTACAAGCGCTAACACGATGGCAAGTGTGCCTTTTTTGGCAAGTTCGCTCCCTGCCTTTGGACCGACATTTTCCACTCGGCGAATCTCAAAGTCGCCTGTGTTTTTTAGTGCATTTGTCAGCTCTTCGGCGATATTTACGCTTGAATCCTGCACGAAAGGAAATTTGATTGTAATCTCACTTTTGCTACCAAACTCCGTGATTTGCGCGTCTTTAAAGTATGGATTCCCACTTAAATCACTGCGAATCTGCGGAATGGGGGCTTCCTCTTGCGTGTATAGCACTTGCGCCACGCTACCACCCGCAAAGTCAATGCCTAAATTCACGCCCTTTGTGAAAAATAGCACCACAATTCCCACAATCACAATGGCAGAAATCACAACGCCGTAATTGCTATATTTCACAAAATCATAAACTTTATCGTGTCTAAAAAAATCCACTATTTCGCTCCCTTTGCTTGATTGGCGGGGTAAATCGCCTTTGGATTCGGGCTTGTATTTAGGCTTTGATTCGTGCTTTTAGTCCCGTTTGTGGCGATATTTTTTAGGCGAATCCCAAACCAAAAGTTAAGTCTTTTTGTGTTATTGATTTTTTCGCCAAGCCATAGATAAATGCCCTGTGTGCCGATGATTGCCGTGATAATGGACGCCAAAATCCCAATCCCCATAGTAACCGCAAAGCCCTTAATGGGTCCCGTGCCGTAAATATAAAGCAACACAGCGATAATCAAAGTCGTGTTATTCGCGTCAAAAATCGCGCGGGTGGCATTCACATAGCCAAAGGAAATGGACTGCACTATGCTTTTGCCCTCACGCAATGCCTCGCGAATCCGCTCATTTATGATGATATTTGCGTCAATCGCCATACCGATTGTTAGCACGATTCCAGCCATTCCGGGCAAAGTGAGTGTCGCGCCAAAAAGGCTCATCACCGCAATAATTGCCAAAACATTCACAAACAGAGCACTTACCGCAATCACTCCCGCGAATCCATAATAAACCACCATAGAAATGATAACCACGCCAAACGCCCCCAAAAGCGCGATTAGCGAGGATTTGATTGAATCTGCACCCAAAGATGGACCAATGCTTCGTTTTTCTAACAATTCTAATGGCGCAGACAGCGCACCGCTACGCAAGGCAATGGCGATATTTTCTGCTTCCTCTGCGCTAAAAGAGCCACTGATTTGTCCGCTACCACCGCCGATTCGCTCTCTTATCACAGGCGCGGAATAGACTTTATTATCAAGCACCACTGCCATTCGTTTGCCGACATTTGCGCCTGAGAAATCGCCAAAGATTTTCGCCCCAATCGCATTTAGCGTAAAGCTAATCACAGGCTGCCCTCTCTCATCATAAGCCACACGCGCATCGGTTATCATACTGCCATCTAGTATGGGAATCTCTTTTAGCAAAATCCTATCGCTTGATTCGCCACTGACAAAATCCACAAAGGGCAAAATCACATCGCCGTAACTTGCCACTTCATCGCTTGTTAGGACGCTTAGGCGCGG
>JBNMHH010000307.1:0-1986 GCA_050872665.1 Helicobacteraceae bacterium | reverse complement strand
TCATTGCGAGGGCGAATCATAGATTCACACAAAGCAATCCAATCTCACCTGTCATTTCAAGGTGTTGTCAAACGCCGAAGCAATCCACTTTATATCATCATAGATTGCCACGAATCACTTCGCGATTCTCGCAATGACGAAAAATGTCTCACGCTGTCATTGCGAGATTTTGCGTTAGCAAAATCGTGGCAATCTATTATTTATTTTTTGTTTTGTTTGGACTGCTTCGGCGATTCTATTGAATCGCCTCGCAATGACGAGAGAGTAGGGAGACTCTACTTTTTGCGAAAGCAAAACGAAGCAAAAACTTTTGATTCGGTTGCGCTACGCGCGAATTTTATTTTGTTTGGATACTTCGCTACACTGCGTTTCGCTCAGTATGACGAAAAATTAAATTTGCATTTGATTTGTAGTCGATTCGCAACGCGAATCACAATCGAAGTAATGGCGGTAGTGCTTTGTGTTATTTTGGCGCGAAATGAGCGAGATAGAACTTGGGCGTTCATCGAGCGAAATTTTGTCGCCGAAATAACACAAATGATTACCACAGACACAAATTGAATTACCTTAAATTACTGCTTAATACCAAGCAAAGTCTCTATCATTCTATCGATTGTTGTGATTACCTTCGCGTTTGCCGCATATCCGCTTTGGAATTTGATGAGATTCACCATTTCCTCATCAATACTCACTTGATTGATTGCCAAATATTCCTTTTTCACCGCGCTTAAAATGCTCTGCTTCGTGTCGCTAATAGTCTCCACCTCATCGGTATCACTCGCCACCTTGCCCGTTACAAACTGAAAATATTCGGGTATTTTCATCTCCTGCTTTTTGCCACGAATGGGATAAAATTCGCTATCCTTGTGCTGCAACTCTAACATCATCGTAGCGATTTCAAAGTTCCCGCTCACGGGGGCTTTCCATTGGCGAATCAAAGTCGGGTCTTTGACATATTGCGCATTTAGCGCAATGTCATTGGCGTTGCTCCCCTCTAAAAAGCGGTTGATTCCAATCGCGCCTACAAAATTACTGCCCTTATCCTCGATGCTTATGCTAAATCCTAAGGACGGATTTTTCGCCAAAATGCGAAACTGCTTTGCCTCATTGTCATAATACGCCTTGTAGTAGTCATCAAAGTCATTTAGCGGGTTGTTGTCGTTGTTGTCATCGGTATTTTTGTTTAGCTCATCGACAATGTCCTCCATTGTGGTGATTCCGTCAATCTTTATACTTTTTCGCAAAATCTCATCGCCTTTTGCGTTATAAATGATGACATCGAATCCGCCGTTTTTTATGTTGTATTTGGAGCTAGATAACACTTCGGTTTTGTCAATGTCTAGCGAATCGCCTATTATCTCGCTTGTCGCGCTTTGGGCGTAAATGCCGTTTGTCGCCTCGATGAATCCTTGCGCGAAAGTATCCAAAAGATTGATATAATCCTGCAATTTGCCGATTTTCCCGCCATTTTTGCCATACGCCACCAAGTCCAGCAATGCGCCTGTTTTCCCGCCTGTGATTTTGTCCGTAATATCCACGCGCTTATGGTCGAATCCCTGAAAATACACCGTATATAAGCCATTTTCGTTGTCTTTGTTGTCAATGACAATGGGGTGGTGGTGGATTCCATCTACGATATTAAAGCCCCCAGCGATATTTAGCGTATATCCATAGTCAAAGTCCGCGCTTTCAGAGTTTAGCCGTGCGTGGCTTTTTAGCTTGTCTTTAAAGACATTGCTACCGATGAGTTTGGATAGGTTGAATTCTAACTCATCGCGTCTATCGCGCACCTCGTTTGCTTGTTTTAGCTCGTGTGAATCTTCCATTTCTAAGATTTTTTTGTTGATTTCTGCGATTTGCTTGGCGATAGAGTTGATTTCCTCCACCGTTACGCGCAATTCCTCGCTTTGCTTGATTTGCAAGTCAAAAAGGCGAGTGCGAGTGTCTTTTATATTTGTGATAAGCGTTTGGGTTTTTTGCGCTAGG
>JBNMHH010000306.1:0-1993 GCA_050872665.1 Helicobacteraceae bacterium | reverse complement strand
GCCCTTGCAAATGCTATTGCGTGGGCAGAATCTAGTAGGATATAGGCATTACGCCGATGATGTGGTAAAGGAATTTATTAAGCTATCCGCAAAAGGCGGAATTGATATTTTTCGCGTGTTTGACGCGCTAAATGACATTAGGAACTTGCAAACTTCCATTGAGGAAATCAAAAAGCAAGGCAAAATCGTGCAAGGCGCAATATCCTACACAACTTCGCCCATTCACACAATCAAGGGATTCGTAGCTTATGCCAAAGAGCTAGTCAAAATGGGTAGCGATGAAATCGTCATCAAAGATATGGCTGGGCTTATCACGCCTTTTGACGCTTATAATCTAGTCAAAGCGTTAAAAGAAAATATCGACAAACCAATCGTGCTACACACGCACAGCACGGCAGGATTTGGATTCGCCTCGCATTTAAAGGCGATTGAAGCGGGAGCGGAAATCGTGGATTTAAGTAACTCCGCCTTTGCTAGTGGGACTTCGCACCCTTGCACCCAATCAATGGTAGCGACTTTGAAAGGCACGAAATGGGACACAAAGCTAGATATTGCCAAAATGGAAAAAGCCGCCGAGATTTTGCGCCGTGTGCGTAAAAAATATAAAAAGTTTGAATCGCATTATAGCCTCATTGATACGCGCGTTTTGGTAAATCAAATCCCCGGTGGTATGATTTCAAACCTCGCAAATCAGCTTAAAGAGCAAAACGCGCTTGATAGAATGGACGAAGTGCTAGATGAGATTCCCGCTGTCCGCGCGGACTTTGGCTATCCGCCACTTGTTACGCCAAGCTCACAAATAGTAGGCACACAAGCGGTGCTAAATGTCCTCACAGGCGAACGATACAAAAGCATTAGCAAAGAGGCAAAAAACCTAGCGCGGGGCTTTTATGGCAAAAGTGCCACAGAGATTGACAAGGATTTAAAGCGCAAACTTGTTGCTTTGAAAGAAGAATTCATCACCAAACGCCCTGCGGATTATCTAAGCGCGGAAATGCCAAAGGCAAAAAAAGAAAGCAAAGATTTTGCGCTAAGCCCCACAGATGTGATTAGCTATGCTATGTTTGAGGGCGTGGCAAAGACATTTTTGGACGAGCGCAATCATAATGCGCTAAAACCTGAGCCTATCGAATCTTTTGAAAATGTCGCTGAGGATTTGGCGAAAGAATTTAATATTATTGTAAATGGGGAGCATTATGGCATTAAGATTGAAGGCTCGGGGCGCACTACAAACGGCGTGAAACCCTTTTTCTTACGCCTTGATGGCGAGTTAAAAGAAGTCTATGTGGAGCAAGATTCAAGCGAATCTAGCGCGAATCTAAGCCCACAAAGCACCAAAAAAGTCGCCACCAAAGGGCAAATAATCGCTAGTGATGATAATCATATCGCCACAAATATGCCCGGCACTGTTAGAAAAATCAATGTCAAAATCGGCGACAAAGTCAAAAAAGGCGATGTCGTGGCGATTGTCGAGGCTATGAAAATGGAAAACGAAGTGGTGGCGCAAAAAAGCGGAAGCGTAAAAAATATCTTTGTAGATTTAGATAGCGCGGTAGTGGCAAATCAGGCGTTAATGTTAATTGAATAGGCGCGTAAATAGTGGCAAAGGCTTTGAATTTATGCGCGAATCCAATGCAACCAAGCGCAAAGGCTTTGAGTTTATGCTCGAATCCCACGCAAACAAGCGCGAATCTAATGCAATCGCATTTGAAACTACTTGAATCTAAATGCGAATCTAGGCGCGAATCCCACGAATCTTAAGGCTTTTTATGGATTTTATAGATTTTAGCACGGCGTTTTGGGCTTTTATGCTAACGCTTTTAGCTGGGCTTAGCACTGCGTTTGGCGCATTTTTGGCATTTTTTAAGACAAAAGATGAGAGCCGAATCTTAGCCTTTGGGCTAGGCTTTAGCGGTGGCGTTATGGTGTATTTGAGCTTTGTAGAGATTTTGCCA
This sequence comes from Helicobacteraceae bacterium, assembly GCA_050872665.1. GTDB lineage: Bacteria > Campylobacterota > Campylobacteria > Campylobacterales > Helicobacteraceae > NHYM01. The sequence continues at coordinate 38 of JBNMHH010000306.1, read as the reverse complement.
AAGTCTATTGATTTTTTCTCACGCACAAACGCCCAGAG
>JBNMHH010000305.1:0-1994 GCA_050872665.1 Helicobacteraceae bacterium | reverse complement strand
TCTTTGGCACTCCGCGCGTATTTGAAAAGTGGCTCTGCAAGGGCTGTCGCGCAGTGGCTTTTAGAAAAATAAGCGCACTAAGCGTATATAAATAAATATTATGCTATAAAGCCTAAATTTTTGATTTAAAGGACATAGAATGAAATGGTTAATTGCATTGTTATTACTCGTGGCTTTGGGCGTGGGCGGATTTTTATATAAAGATATGCTCATAAAATACGCAAATGATTTTGGCATTCCGCAAATGTTAGGAATCGACTTGGCGGCTTTGGGATTGGTGGCGCAAGATTCGGCACAAAATGATGAGATAGTCATTCCCGCGCAACAAACTGCCCCAGCGCAACCTAGCCTAAAATCTAGTTGCGATGGCGGAAATGTCGATGATTGTCTAAAATTTGCCGATGAGCAAATCAAAGCAAATAAGCCTTTAGAGGCAGCAAACGCGCTTGTAAAATCTTGTGATGCAAAAAACAACAAATCCTGCGAAACGATTGCAAATATCTACAATGATTTGGCAAAAAAATACAGCGATGATTCCATTAGCTACTACAAACGCTCTTGCGATAACGGCGGATTGGACGGCTGCTATGGGCTTGGCGTGAAGTATTTTCGTGGCGAAGTGGTAAAGCAGGATTTCAAGCAAAGTTTCGCGCTATTTAAAAAAGTCTGCGATGGCGGAAAAGTCGAGGGTTGCAACAATTTGGCGGTAATGTATAATAACGCAAATGGCGTGAAAAAAAATATCAAATTAGCAAGGCAACTTTTCAAAAAGGCTTGTGATAGCGGATATAAGCCAAGTTGCGCGAATCTAACCAAAACAAAATAAGGAATCTTTATGCAAAAAGAACCGATGACAGAATATGGCTACCAAAAGCTATGCGCTGAGCTAAAAAATCTAAAAGAAGTCGAGCGACCGCATATTGTCAAAGAAATCGATATTGCAAGGGCGCACGGCGATTTGAAAGAAAATGCCGAATATCACGCAGCCCGTGAGAAACAAGCATTTATCGAATCGCGAATCGCAGATTTAAGCGCGTTACTTGCAAATGTGCAAATCATTGACCCATCGAGTTACGAGCATAAAAGCGTGAATTTTGGTAGCACCATTATTTTGCAGGATTTGGAGAGCGAAAAAGAGTTTAAATACACTATCGTAGGCTCGTATGAGAGCAACCCTGAAAAGGGCTATATTTCGTTCCACTCGCCTATCGCAAAAAATATCATCGGCAAAAATAAGGGCGATGAGGTTACCATAAAATTGCCACGAGGGGAAAGCGAATTTGAAATTTTGGATATTTTTTACGAGGAGATTAAGTTTTGAATCTAAAGGTTAAAAAATTAAATCAAAACGCGGTGATTCCCGCATATCAAAGCAGTGGCGCAAGTGGCTTTGACTTACACGCCTCTGAATCTGCCGAGATTCCAGTGGGTGGCTTTTGCGCGGTAAAAACGGGCTTGGCATTTGAGATTCCGCGTGGATTTGAGATTCAAGTGCGCCCTAGAAGTGGTTTGGCTTTTAAAAACGGCATTAGTGTGCTAAATACGCCCGGGACGATTGATAGCGATTATCGCGGGGAAGTTATGGTGATTTTGTTTAATTTTGGCAAAGAGCATTTTAGCGTTAAAAAAGGCGATAGAATCGCACAGGCGGTTTTGACGCAAGTGTTTTTGGCGGATTTTAGCGTGAGTGAGGAGTTAGATTTGACAGCGCGAGGAGAGAAGGGATTTGGTAGCACAGGGATTTAAAGTCGGCAATTCGTTCTGGGGTATGCAATTTCGCACTTGTAGAAAATTTTGGGAATCAACAGACTTCAAGTCTAGTTTTATCCCAAAATTTTCTACAAATACAAAAGCCACACCGCCATTACTTCGATTGCGATTCGTGCTTTGCACGAATCTAATGACAAAATCAAATAAAAAATCTTTGTTAAAGTTTTTGCTACTTTTTGCTTTCGCAAAAAGTAGAATCCCTCTTAACTTTACAGACTCTAATC
>JBNMHH010000304.1:0-2040 GCA_050872665.1 Helicobacteraceae bacterium | reverse complement strand
GATGACTTGCTCTTTGGGCTTGTATTTGTAGATTTGGGCGTTTTTGCCATATTTTACGCTTTGATTACAATATGCGCAATCCTCCTTACACGCGCCACTTGAGACATTGCTAATTGAGCATAAAAAGACTTTTTTCATAAATGTGCCTCCGTTTTAATGTGATTGAATCCGCTCGATTCGCACTCGAATCGCCCTAGATTCGCACCACGAATCCTTACGAATCTTTCCCCAAATTCACTTTATTTTTGCAATCCAAACATTCCAAATATTTTTTGGTTTTGGTTTCTTTTAGGACTAGCATTCCTTTGGATTCGCCCTTGTTGTCGCAAGATTCGCATTTTTTGGCAGTCGGTTCGCCATTGCTTACAAATTTGCATTTGGGGTAATTCCCACAGCCATAGAATTTTCCGCGCCTTGAGATTCGCTCCACTATGTCGCCACCGCATTTTGGACATTTCACGCCCTCTAGCACTTTGCGTTCTTTTTTACCGCCTAGTGATTTGGTATTTTTGCATTTTGGGTAGCCACTACACGCTAAAAATGCCCCATTGCGCCCCATTTTTTGCACCATTGCTTTGCCACATTTTTCGCAAACGCCAAATTCCTCGCTCACTTCGCCCGAATCGCTTGAATCACCCCCATTTGCGCCCTTTTCATCGCGCTTAATGTATTTGCACTTTGGATAGCCACTGCAACCGACAAATTCGCCAAATCGGCTTTTGCGCCTTACTAGCTCTTTGCCACACTCGGGGCAGGATTCGCCTGTGGGCGTATTTTGCTTGAGCGAGGTGATATTTTTTTTGCCCTCATCGATTTTTTGCATAAAAGGAAAATAAAATTCGCGCAAAATCTCCTGCCAGTCCGCCTTTTCATCGGCTATGCTATCTAACTTATCCTCGAGTTTTGAGGTAAATTCCGCATCGACTATGTCGCCAAAGTGATTTTCCAACATTTCCACCACGCTAAATGCCACCTCCGTGGGAATGAGCTGTTTTTTGTCGATTTGGACATAATCTCTGCTTGTGAGTATGGAAATAGTCGGCGCGTAAGTGCTAGGACGCCCTATGCCAAGACTTTCTAGCTTTTTGACAAGCCCAGCTTCGGAGTAACGGCTAGGTGGCTCGGTAAAATGCGAATTCATCTGCAAATCCTGCACCTCAAGGGTTTGCCCCACTTTCAAATCAGGCAAAATTTTGTCCTTATCCATATCGCCATAGACTTTGTAAAAGCCCTCAAATAGGATTTTTCGCCCACTGATTTTAAACAAAGCCTTATCTCCACGCGCAAAAACACTTTGCGTTTGAGAGAGCGCAGGGCTCATTTGACACGCCAAAAAGCGATTGTAAATAAGCGTGTAGAGTTTTAATTCGTCTTTTTCTAAAAATTTACCCGCAATTTCGGGCGTAAAGCTAAGATTCGTGGGGCGAATCGCCTCGTGCGCTTCCTGTGCGCCCTTGCTTTTTGTCGCATAGACGCAGGGCTTGGCGGGTAAGTATTTATCGCCAAAAGTCTTTTTGATATGCGCTCTCGCACTTGCCACAGCCTCTTTTGCCAAATTTAGGCTATCTGTCCTCATATAAGTGATGACGCCCATTGTGCCTTGATGCGTTTTCACGCCCTCGTAGAGCTTTTGGGCTATCATCATTGTCTTTTTAGGATTAAAACCAAGCGCGTTAGAGGCACTTTGCTGTAAAGTAGAAGTCATAAAAGGCGGTTGCGGGGCGATTTTGCGCTCTTTGCTTTCTATATTTGCTACGCTAAATCGCGCCTTTTTACACGCGGTAAGTATGAGATTCGCCCTATCTTTGCTTGTGAGGCTTAGCTTTTCAATCTTTTTGCCCTCAAACTCCACAAGCTCGGCGTTTAAATCCTTTTTACAAATCATATCAAGGCTAAAATATTCTAACGGCACAAACGCCCTTATTTCTCTCTCTCTATCCACCACGATTTTTAGCGCGGCACTTTGCACACGCCCTGCGCTAAGCCCTTTTTGAATCTTTTGTGCCAAAAGTGGGCTTAGTTTATAGCCCACGATTCTAT
>JBNMHH010000303.1:0-2046 GCA_050872665.1 Helicobacteraceae bacterium | reverse complement strand
CACGCGACAGCGGAGTAGATAAAGTCTTTGTGGTCAAAAATCCTTTGGCTCAATAGACTTGCATTAGAATCCTAAGGGCGTTAAAGCCTTTGGGATTCGCTTTTAATTTATGATTTTCCCAAAAAAATGGATACTTCGCTACGCTTAAGTAATGACGAGTGATTTGGATTGCTTTGGCGAATCTATGATTCGCCTCGCAATGACGAGGTTAAGTTGGACTCTACTTTTTGCGAAAGCAAAAAGTAGCAAAAACTTTTGCAAGGATTTTTGATTTGATTTTTTCGCTAGATTCGCGCTTTGCACGAATCTACAATCGAAGTAATGGCGGTGTGGCTTTGCGCCGTTTTTACGCGAAACAAGCGAGATAGAACTAGAGCGTTCATCGAGCGCAGTTTTGTGTGAAAACGGCGCAAATTGCATACCCCAGAACAAATTGCCTTGCATTATCATAGCAAATGCCCCAATTTCGCCTTTTTCACCGCTAGGTATTTCGTATTAAACTCATTTTTCGGTGCAAAAATCTCTGCCCTTTGCACCTTCGCAAAGCGCGAAATCGCCTCGATTTTTTTGGGATTATTTGTGAGTAATCGCACTTCTTTTATGTCAAAATGTTTAAAAATCTCGCCCACAATGGCATAGTTGCGATTATCACTGGCGAATCCTAACGCCTCATTTGCTTCCACCGTGTCAAAACCTTTATCTTGCAGGGCGTAAGCGTTGATTTTATTAAAAAGCCCGATTCCACGCCCTTCTTGGCGCAGATAAATTATCATTCCGCCGTCTTTGTTTTTGGCGATTTGCTCCATTGCGATGGCGAGTTCATCGCCACAATCGCATTTGCGTGAGGCAAAAACATCGCCTGTGAGGCACTCACTATGCACTCGCACAAGCGGAATCGCGCCTATTTTGGCTGTGCGCACGACTAAATGCTCGGATTTTTCCCCGCTAGATAAAGATTCCTTAAAAGATTGAATGATGAATTTGCCGAATTTTGTGGGTAAATTTGCTTGTTCTGAAATATCCATTTTAAATTCTTTGATTTGTGAAGTGGTGCGGGAAAGAGGACTTGAACCTCCACACCTTGCGGCGCCAGATCCTAAGTCTGGTGCGTCTACCATTCCGCCATTCCCGCATAAAAAAAATGCAATTTTAGCCAAAAATCTTTAAAGTAATTTTAAATTTCGTAAAATTTTTGCAAAAAATTAGAAAAATTTGCTTTTTGGTGCGAATCTTAATAAATTTTAAGGCAAATCATAAGCGCAAATTCTTATAATTTTTGCGCTAAACCAAAGAGTGCGAATCTAAAAATTGCGATTCATAGCACAAATTTCACGCATTCAATTTCACGCAAAATATTAAAGATTTCATCGCGTTCATTTTGGTTTAGGACATTGATTGTAAAGTTGTGGCTAGAATAATTTGCGCTTTTTTTGGAATCGCTAAAGCTATATTCTAATGCGCCAAATCGCTCATCTATCGCGCTTTTTAGCAATTCTTTGTCCGTGCAAAATATGAGATATTCCCACTGAGTGGGGTATTGTATAGCATTTTGATTGGCTTTTTCCATTGGCGAATCCTAAAATTGTGTTTGTAAAATCGCCAAAATTTCGCTTGGAATCTTGGTGATTTTCTTGTGCTTTATGTCTATACAGGCGAGTTTGACTTCGCATTGAAAGATTTTGCGATTCGTTGAATCGGCACGATAGATTTCTTGCAATAATGTCAGCGAACTTCCACCTAATTTTAAAATTTTCGTTTTCACCACCAGCAAATCTCCCAATTTCGCCGAATCTAAAAATTCCGCATTTAGTTTCCGCACCACAAGTCCTATGCTTTGCGTATTTGGCATTGAATTTGCGCTAAAAAAGATTTCGCTACGCGCCCTTTCGCAATACTTTATGTAGTTTGTATGATAGACTATGCCCCCGCAATCCGTGTCCTCATAATAGATTCGCACTAAAAAATCACTCATCAAAAAACCTTTAAAAATTTAAATTTTGTCGCATTTTAGCGCAAAATTTTTGAAAATTATTTTTAAGCATATTT
>JBNMHH010000302.1:0-2051 GCA_050872665.1 Helicobacteraceae bacterium | reverse complement strand
CCTTTGGCGAGGTATTCGTAATTTGCAAATTCAGCTTTTTGCGATATTGCACCACAACTCAAATCTGCTTCACTGCGGCGCACACCCAAGTGCGCCTCATTCGCAGATTTTCGCTGTGGCACAATCTCATCAAAAATCTTAGAATTTGCGGTGGATTGCTTCGGCGAATCCATAGATTCGCCTCGCAATGACGGATTATTTTTGTCATTTTTTATAATTCCATTGCAAGAAACAAATTCTAAGATTGTGTGTGAATTTTCGTGGTTGTGCGAGGCGAACGAGGAAATAGGACTTGGGCGTCCATTGACGAAGTGAGCCGAAGCACTCCGCGAAAAGTCGCCACAAGCTGAATTTGCACCCATTTTAGCAAATTGTGGCATCATTTCTCTATGATGCACTATTGGTCCCGCAATAAGTTGCGGAAAAAAACTAATAAATAATGCGTAATCAATAAAATCAATATGTAGATTTTCATCTAATTCGCCCTTAGTGCGTTTATAGCAATCAAATAAAAATGCGATTTGCTGAAAGGTTACAAAGCTAAGGGCAAGGGGTAGCAAAATATGAGGCAAAGGAATGTCAAAATCTAAATGAGCAATTTTAGAAAACACATTGAAATTTTCTAGCAAAAAGTCGGTGTATTTGAAAAAGGCTAAAAGGCAAAGATTAAAGATAATGCCTAGAATAAAATAGAATTTTGGGACAAATTCGTCTTTTTGCGATAAATCGGGGAGACTTGCCACTCGCTTCGTCAATGAACCATTAGTTCTATTTCCTTGCTCGTGGCTACGCAACCCCGATTTTTGTTTCGCTTCGCTTACAACCCGTTGGCTCTCACTCGAAATACTAGAATTTGTATGGCTGTTTGCAATGATTGTTTTGTTAGATTTTAAAGAGTGATTCCCCCCCCCCCTAAAGTCGTGGCGTTACTTAATGAATCTTTAGAATTTGATTTTAAAATCATTTTTGCCAAAGTGTAATTCACTAATATAGAGCCAAGCAAAATAGGTAAATATGCCACTTTCCAAAACGCATAGAAAAATAGACTAGAAATAATCAAAAAGATTTTTGCGATTTTGTAGTGAGATTTGAATCGTGTGCGTTTAAGCAAATGAAATACTGCCCACACGATAGGCAAAAATGCAAAGATGAATGTGAATGAGGAGAAGAGCATTTATTAAAATCTCCTTGGGGATTTTATGCCATTTATCCGTGCTAGGCGGTAGAATCGCCCTAGTGCCACTTTCCCTTTGGGTGTGATTTTATAGTGGATTCGCGTTAAATATTGCAAAATATCGCGCTTTGATATGCCCGAATCCTTAGCGTAGTTTGCTAATAAATATTGCGGGATTTTTACGCGCTTTGCGTTAAAATGCGCCGAAATCGCCTTATAAAAAGATTCATCGCTATTAAAACAAAGTAATCCAAAAACAAAGGGCAATCTATATTTTTCCCACCATTTCTGCCCCAAATCCACGCACTCTGCGCCACTTAGTTTGTATCGCAACGCTCTATCGCCGATTAACACTTCGCCACTAACGCCTAAAATCTGCGCCAAAGCATTTGAACTCGCCGATTGATAGTCGCTTTTTGTCGCCTTTGGAATGACAATCACGCTCCAAACCGCCCCAGTTGCTACAATCCCACTATTTGTCTTTTTCGCCCTCATTCCCGCGATTGACGAGATAAATCCAGCATCGATTCGCTTAAACAAAAACTCTTTATTTAGCTTGGCAGGATAGCTTTTGTGGTGATTTAAAAACGCCTTAAATGCGCTTGGTGTGGGATATTTTTTGATGAAAATATCAAAAGGCACTAAATTTAGATAGCTTATTTTACCAAAGCGCATTTTTACCACGCCACGCTAAAGATTCGCACACTTGATTCATCGAATCCACGCTAAAGATTCGCGCCAAAGCGATTCACATAAGATTCGCACTGAGATTCGCACACGATTCGCACTCACTCACGCACAATCTCAATGCGCGTATTTGCCTTGATTTTGGCAAAATATTCATTTAAAATATCATTTTCACGCGCTTGTGAATATT
>JBNMHH010000301.1:0-2077 GCA_050872665.1 Helicobacteraceae bacterium | reverse complement strand
GTAATTCCCTTTATTCCACGAAGCATTGCTACTAACTGCTCAGCGGATTTGGTTACATCATCTTGCTTATCGCCTTTGATGATGACTTGCAAAGGCGCATTTGGTCCGCCACCCATTGTAGAAATCTCCGAGGCAGCGATTGTAAATTGCCCAAATTTTTCACGCAAATTTTTACGCAAATCAGCCATAATGGTAAATTGGTCTCTATCCTTGCGCTCAGTTTTATCGACTAATTTCACATAGATTTTCGCGCGGAATGGGTTTTTCAAAGTGTTATAACCGATTTGCACACTTGCTATTTCTATGGCTTTATCTTTGATGACTTCCTCATAGACTTTATCCATCTCCACTTGCATTGCCTCTAGCGTAATGCCGGGCTTTGATTCGACAAAGACATTAAATTCGCCCGTGTCTTCTGAACTCATAAAGTTAAACCCAAGCCGTGAAATAAGTAGCAATGACAGCACGAAAAACAGCGCGACAGCCAAAATCGTAGCAAATTTATGGCGAATCACAACGCTAACGGTGCGCACATAAAGTTTGTCTAATCCTCTAAAAAACGGCTCTGTGGCGAGGAAAAATTTGCTATGTTTTGTGCTAACCACAAGTGAGCTAATGGTAGGGATTATGGTAACTACGACAAAATATGAGATGATAATTGCCGCTACGACCGTAAGCCCAAAGCTTTCTAACACCCTACCGATAAAATCGCCCATTGTAGCAATGGGGACAAACACCGCTAGTAGCATAGCGGAAATGGCAATAATCGCAAAGCCAATCTCACTTACGCCCTCATAAGCCGCCTCTAATCGTGGCATTCCGCGCTCTAGCTTTTTGTGGATATTTTCGATTACAACGATAGCGTCATCGATGATAATTCCTATCGCAAGTGTCAAAGCTAACATAACAAACATATTTAAGCTTTGTCCCATACCCTGCACTACGGCAAAAGTGCCGACGATTGATACAGGCAACGAAACTGCCGCCACAATCGTCATTGTAAAGCTACGCAAAAATAAAAATACGATTGAAGTGGCTAGTATCGCACCCAAAAGCAAGTCAAACTTAACTTCATTGATAGAATGCTCAATATAAGTGGTGCTATCGCGCATAATCTCAATATTATAATCTTTTAATTGCTCACGCAATTCTGGCAAAATCTTATGCACTCCTTGCGCGATTTCAATGTCGTTTCGTCCTGCTAATTTTTGCACTTCATAAATGACGCCCTCTTTGCCATTAACTTTCGCTAAAGTCGTATCCTCGTCTATATAGTCCGTAACTGTCGCAATGTCGCCAAGTTTGAGGTTATTTGTGATACGAATCTGACGCAAATCCTCTACACTTTTGGCGTTTGCATCAACGGTTACAACCCATTCTTTTTGCCCTGTGGTAATCTTACCACCGCTTATTTCGACATTTTCTTGCGCAATGATTTGGGCGAGTTGCGCATAAGTTATGCCGTATTTATTGACTAAGCCCACATTTGGCTGAATGCGAATCGCCCTATCGCGATAACCAATGGCATTTGTCCCTGCAACGCCAGAGATTCGCTCTAATTTTGGCTTGATAACCTCATCGGAGACGCGCATAAGCGTTTGAATCGGCACTTTATCACTGCTAATAAAAACGCTTATAATAGGCGTAGATGAAGTGTCAAACTTTTGCACGGTAGGCGTTTTTATGTTTGAATCATCAAATTGAATCGAGCCTACTTTGTCGCGCAAGTCATTCATCGCCTCATCTTTGGGCTTATCTAGGATAAATTCCACGATAACCAAAGAAACATTTTGCGAGGTAATGGAGGTGATTTTATCCACGCCGTCAATCCCGCTTAGTGCTTGTTCGACTTTGTCGGTTACCTTTGTCTCAATCGTCTCGGCATTTGCGCCCGGATAAGTCGTTACGACAACGCCCACAGGAAAGTCAATGTCGGGCCACAAAGCCACAGGGAATCTAAAGAGTGCTAACACCCCAAAAAATAGTAGCATTAAGCCAAAGACAAGCGTTAAAATCGGCTTTGATATTGCTATTTTATACATTTTTATGTCCTTTTAATTTTTATTTTGTTTGGATT
>JBNMHH010000300.1:0-2091 GCA_050872665.1 Helicobacteraceae bacterium | reverse complement strand
TGGTTCGAATCCAACACGGGTCACCATAAACAAGCATAATTCTGGCCCCTTCATCTAGCGGTTAGGATCCCACCCTTTCACGGTGGTTACAGGGGTTCGAGTCCCCTAGGGGTCACCAGAATTATCGTGCCACGCGTTAAAATCAATAGGTCGCTTAGCTCAGTTGGTAGAGCGCTACCCTTACAAGGTAGATGTCATAAGTTCGAGTCTTATAGCGACCACCATTGCAGCGGTAGTTCAGCTGGTTAGAATGCCGCCCTGTCACGGCGGAGGTCGCGGGTTCGAGCCCCGTCCGCTGCGCCACCTCCTTTTAAAGCATTTTAACCCCATTGACCCCTTCATCTAGCGGTCAAGGATACTGCTCTTTCACGGCAGAAACAGAAGTTCGAATCTTCTAGGGGTCGCCACTTGCGCATTTTAGAGAGAATTTGTGTTGTTGCATATTTGTGTAGTTGCATACTTTAGGCGCGAATCGCATTTTTTGTTGCATATTTTGGCGATTCGCGCTTTTTATTCTTTTTTAGATTCACCACCAAATACGCCTTGAATCGCACATATCCTAAATATCCTAAATATCCTAAATATCTTTCAAAATCCCTAATTCCTCGATTTTTTCGCGTATCGCTTCGTATTGGCGCAGTTTTATGTAGTTTTGCAGGTAGCTCTTCACCCAATATGGGACATTTTTGCTCGAGCCCCAATTATTCACGCTTTGCTGACTTATGCCAATCATTTCGGCGAATTCTTTTTTGCTTAAATTTGCTCGTGCTAACAATATTTTTAACTCTTTTGCGCCTAGTGCTTCCATTGAATGCTATATCAGCAAAAAATATTCCTTGTAAAAAATTTTTTATACTCTTTAGAGTATATTTTAATAATTTATTATAATCTTTTTAGTATATTTTAAGAAAATATTAAGATTTAGTGGCTATAATTTCGCTTTCAATTTATTTCAACAAAAAGGGCGAAAATGCAAGATTCACAACCAAAGGCGACAAAAAATAGTGATGAGTTTTCCAAGCTAAAAATCCTAGCTTTGGAGCTAAAAAATATGCAATTAAAATTACTAAAGGATTTAAATCCCAATGTTCAAAATAGGGCGAATCCCTACAATGCTTTTGATTCAAAGACTAGCAATCCAAACACTAGAGCGATAAAACTAAACTAAATTTATGCGACTATCATAAATAAAGCTGATTCTACTTGAATCAAGTTTTTGATTTTTTATCAATCTTATGCTATATTTGCTAATTATTTTTCAAAATAAGGAGTAAATATGAGCAAAAAACATTCATTTCAAACGGAAATCACGCAGTTATTGGACCTAATGATTAACTCTTTGTATTCAAACAAAGAGATTTTCTTGCGGGAGCTTATTAGCAACGCCTCAGACGCGCTAGATAAGCTAAATTACCTCACGCTAAGCGATGAAAAATTTAAAAATATCGCCTTTAAGCCCCAAATCACTATCAATTTTGATGAGAAAAAGGGCGTTTTGAGTGTGGAGGACAATGGAATCGGTATGGGCGAAAAGGATTTAATCGAAAATCTAGGCACGATTGCAAAGTCTGGCACAAAGAGCTTTCTAAACGCGCTTAGCGGAGATAAAAAGAAAGATTCCGCGTTAATTGGGCAATTTGGTGTGGGCTTTTATTCTAGCTTTATGGTGGCAGACAAAGTCATCGTAACCTCACAAAAAGCGGGAGAGGACAAGGCATTCGCGTGGATTAGCGATGGCAAGGGCGAATACGAAATAGGCGAGTGCGTCAAAGATGACTTTGGCACGAAAATCGAGCTGTATTTGAAAGAGGACTGCAAAGAGTTCGCAAATCGTTGGCGAATCGAAAACCTAGTCAAAAAATATTCCGACCACATTGCATTTCCTATCAACTTAAACTACGAATCAACCGAATATGAGGACGATTCGAGCGAATCTAGTGGTGATTCGGGCGAATCTAGTGGAGATTCTGGCGAATCCACAGATTCGAGCCAAAAAGCGAAAAAAGAAAAACTAGCCCAAAAAAGCGAACAAATCAACAAAGCAAAGGCACTTTGGAAAATCCCCAAGAGTGAGCTAAAAGACGAGGATTA
>JBNMHH010000299.1:0-2108 GCA_050872665.1 Helicobacteraceae bacterium | reverse complement strand
TCTGCCCCGCGAATCAGCCAAGTGCCAAAGCCCACAAGTGGCATTTTTATGCCATTATTTAGCGTAATAAATTGCATTTGTGTGGATTTTTTATTTGGATTCGCGCTTTTATTTGCCCTCAAATCCGCACCCCAAAGCACAGTACCACCCAAAAGCGCACCCACGCCCAAAGCTGTGCCAATCTTAACATAATTTGCCACAAAATCTCTCCGTTTATTGCTGAATCTATCATTATTTTTCATTATTTTCTCCCTAAAAAATATATCAACATTATATCGCACTTAACGCAAATCCATACTACCGCTACACAAAATAAATATTTAAAATAATTGTCGGGTAGCGTTTAAATTTCTTAAACGCCAATTTCCGCAAATGTTGCTTCAATCCGCCCTCTAAATTTTTGACAATTCCTTCAGGTTTCGCGCCTGTGATATACAACTCTATGGCGTTTTCTAACTCTTTAGCAAAGAATCTATCATCAAGCCCCATTATTTGGATTTTGGCGTCATATTTTAGCGTGGATTTATTAACCTGCATTGCGATGACGATTAGCCCGTCCTCTGCGAGTTTTTGCCTATCTAAAATGGTTAGATTATCCACTATTTTATCAGCTTGATTATCCACAAAAAGTTTGCCTGTTTTCACGCTACGAACCTTTTTCATATACGATGGGCAAACTTCGATTTGGTCGCCGTCCTCCATAAGCAAAATATTGCGCTCCAAAACGCCACATTTAATTGCAGTCTCTTTGTGCTTTGCGATATGGTTGTATTCGCCGTGCACAGGGAGGAAAAACTTAGGCTTAATTAGTCGCAACATTAGCTTTTGCTCCTCTTGTGCGGCGTGTCCGCTTACATGAATCTCGCTAAAGTCTTGATACGCGACTTTTGCGCCAGATTTCATAAGGAAATTTATGACTTTTGACACACTGCCCTCATTGCCCGGTATGGGCTTTGCGCTTAAAATAATCGTATCGCCCTCTTTTATTTTGATATGGCGATGCTCATCGGTTGCCATTCGATAAAGCGCACTCATCGTCTCGCCCTGCGAACCTGTGGTAACGATAAGCACTTCATTGTCGCTGTATTTCTCCACCTCGTGCGCCTCGATAAAGACATTTTGCGGTATGTGGATATAGCCTAACTGACGCGCGATTTCCAAGTTTTTCTCCATAGAACGCCCGATTACGCACACTTTGCGATTAAACTTTATGCCGTGCTCGATTGCTTGATAAACGCGGTGGATATTGGAGCTAAAAGTGCTCATAATAATCCTATCATTCGTGTTTTTAAAGACATTTTCAAATGATGGTCCCACGCTTGATTCGCTGGGTGTATAACCTGCGCGGTGCGAATTTGTCGAATCGCTAAGTAGTAGCATAACGCCCTGCTCCCCGTAATATGCGATTCTATGCAAATCTGTGGGGAAATTATCCACAGGCGTGTGGTCGATTTTAAAATCGCCCGTATGGAAAATAAGCCCCGCCTCCGTGCGAATCGCCAATGCACTTGCATCAATTACGCTATGCGTGATATGAATCCACTCCACTTCAAATTCGCCTATTTTGATAGGTTTGCGCTATCCTACGATACGAAACATTGAGCGGAATTTTTTTAGCCCACATTCATCGAATTTATTGCCAATCATTCCTAGTGGCAACGGAGTGCCGTAAATGGGGAATTGTAGCTGTTTAAATAAATGTGGCACTGCGCCAATGTGGTCTTCGTGGGCGTGAGTAATGATAAGCCCTGCGATTTTGTCCTTAATAGCGTGTAGATAGCTAAAATCTGGCACTAAAATATCCACGCCGTGCATATCCGCCTCAGGGAAGCTCATACCTGCATCTACGATAATCGCGGAGTTTTGGCTCTCAATGACGGTGATATTGCCCCCGATTTCGCCAAGTCCGCCTAGTGGCGTAATGCGAATCTTTGCCTTTGTGTTTAAATCTAGCCTGTAGTGGGGGTTTAGCGAGGATTTGTGATTTTTGCTATTTAGCTCCACGACTTTTTTCAAATCCTTGTGTAACCCCAAATTTGACTTTTCATTTAGCCCCTCGCTCACGCCACTAATGCCGTCCTGCAATATTTCGGTGGGATTTGCGTTTT
>JBNMHH010000298.1:0-2109 GCA_050872665.1 Helicobacteraceae bacterium | reverse complement strand
GATTTAATTTTTTCGCTAGATTCTGCGCACAGCGCAGAATCTACAACGGAAGGATTTTCGGTTTGGCTTTCGTAGTTTTCGGCAAATTTTGAGTGTGAGACTAGACTTGGTGTCTGCGAACACTCGAAATTTGCCGAATCTGCGGAATGCAATTCTAAAGGCGAATTGCCCACTGCGATTGAAAAATGTTTATCACCCTCTAACGCAAATCGTTTTATATTCGTGCTAATATATAGCGTAACGCTCGGCACTCTCATCGCCCACGCACTATGCGTAATGCCCGTATCGCCACCAATCACCAAATCCACACTTCCCAAAAGTGCCTTAATCTCATCAAAATCCAAATGTGGCAACACGCAAAAGCGCAAATCTCTGCCTCCCAAAGCGCGAATCTTACTTTCTTTTTTATCCCAAATAAGAAAAATTGTTGCGTCCTTATAATCGCTCCATAGTCCCTCCGCAAGGGCGTAGAACGAATCTAGTGAAAATTCCTTATTTACCTTGCTAGTCTCGCATAAAAATAAAATTTTTTTATTTGCTTCGTGTGGCGCAAGTATTTGGGCGATTTTTGCCTTTGCCTTAGGGCTTGAATCCATAGCGCGATTGCGTAAATCTAGCATTTCTAGCCTAAAATCATTTTCCCAAGCCACTTCATCAAAAGCCACCTTAAAAAGCTCGTATTGTCGCTTTAAAATATGCTCGTTGTAGGCAATTTGCGCTTTTTTTGTGTAGAAAAAACTAGCAATTTTCTCGCGAATCGAATCCTTGTCATAGCCGATAAATGCGCTTTTTTTAAGCATTTTACCGATGAGAGCGGATTTTAAAAGCCCTTGCGCATCGATAACTTTATCAAAATGCCCCAAAGAGCGCACTTTTTTTATCACGCTAAAAATTAGCCTTTTATTTTTTTTGCTTTGTCGCAGGGGCAAATCGATGATTTTATCCACTAGCGGGGAGTTTTCTAAGATTCCTCTAAATTGCGAATCCACGACAAACGAAATGTCGATTTTTCGCCCATTTTGCGCAAATTTTGTGCGGAGCAAATCCAAAAATACAATCGTAGAGACTATGTCGCCAAGCGAACTTAGGCGGATTATGGCGACTTTTAGCACCGAATCTTTGCTTATTGAATCTTGCAAAATTTTTGCTCCCTTACATTTCCACAAATCTATTCAAATGCGATTTTTAGGCTTGAATCAGGCGAATTTAACGCTAAAATCTTTTCTTTTAACAAATAAAAGTCGCTTTTCACGCGCAAAATGTCATTTTCAAAAGCAAACTCAACCGCCTTGCCACTCAAACTCGCCACTTCCGCCACGCTTAAAATAAAGCTAAGCCACTGCAAAACGCCTATTTCAGGCATTAGCTTATCAATGTATAAAATCTCATCGTCCTTTGGAATGCGCTTGTCGCTGTATTTGACAAGCAAACTAATAATCGCCCTATCGATATGCGAATAGCCGTAATTTAGGGCGTTTAGAATGAAATACGCGCTATGATTATACATAGAGTAAAATCCTAACGAATCGCCGATTTTATTCAGCCCAGCGGCATTTTGTAGGTGGAAAAGATATTTTCGCGGAATCTTATGGCGCGATTCAAGCAAATCAAAAAGTAACACCGCATTCTTTTTGACAAGGCTTTGAGTGCGCTCATTAAGGCAAAATCTATCCATAAGACTGCGATATGAGGGGTTGAATCCGTGCGGGAATAAAAAGTGCGAATTACGCAACAAATCACTTAAAAATACGCCCTCTCTCACGCCCACGCCACTTGTGATAACGGATTTCGCGCCAAATTTTTCTAATAACATTGATAAAATCAGCGCACCTTCGCGGATATTATCCTCCCTATCTTGTGGCACTTGCAAGGCACGAAGCCCCTTAATGTCGCTTGTGTAAATGTTTTCAAAGAAATCTCTATATTTTTTAATCTCAAATTCATAGCCGTGTAGCGTAGAAATAGGGTATTTTTCTTTTTTCATTATCATTTTGGATAGGGCGCGAATCGTCCCGCCTATGCCAAAAACGCATTCGTTTTTAAAATCTGGCGTTAGTTTTTCAAACTCGGATTCGATGAATTTTTTTGCCTTTTTTATGTCGATTTTAG
>JBNMHH010000297.1:0-2121 GCA_050872665.1 Helicobacteraceae bacterium | reverse complement strand
TCCAAAGTCGCTATTCATTATTTCACAGATTTGCTTTAGCATTAAATCCACCACTTCAAAGCTATACGCGCTTTTTTCACGCAAGATTCGCTCATTTATTCCAAGTGTGGCGATTTTTATTTCATTTTGATAGGCTATGATTCCACCACGAAATACGCTACTTGCGCCACTAATTTGCGAAAAATTATAATTTATTAGTCCGCCCGTGCAGGATTCAACAACGGCGATACTTTTGCCCTCCCGCACTAAAAAGTCAATGATAGTTTTCGCGCTGTTAGATTCGTGCGATTCACCACATAAATTTGGCATAGAAAAATCGCCCAAATCCCTAGCCACGCAATCTTATGGCGATATTTAGATACCAATATAAAAGCCCGATTGTGTAGAAAAATATGCCGACATAGTAGAAATTTCCGCGCGAAAGCACCTCAGCAGAGTAGAGAAATAACCCGAATCCCACGATTAGCACGATGAGATTCATCACTGAGTAAAAACTAATGGTTTTTCGCAAACTAAAGGCGATTCGCACAAAAAGTAAAATGCAAATCACACTAAGCGAACAATCAATTATAGGGCGCATAGTTAGCGAATAAGACTCCACGCTGTAACCAAAGAGAAAAAATATGCTCGTATTCATCGAGGGCGAGACTTCGCGCAAATATGTTTGATAAAAATAGCTGTCATACACGCGCTTTTTGTAGAAAAAACTAGCGATTGGGATTAGGATAAAATACACAAACACCGCGCTATCAATAATAGTCTTTTTGATATTTCGCACGAGTTCGCTAGGCTCGTTGTAGCTGTAAATATTTATCATTTTATCCAACTCATCTGCGCTGTAATTGGATAGCACACTAAGCATAAAAAGTAGCATAAATAGCACAGAAGCAAAAATCGTCCAATTCCCATAAAGGCGACTGCGCATTCTATGGTCTTTGCGCGTAAAAAAGCCATAAAGCGATAGGACGAATCCCAAAAAAAGCACGATTCGGCTAAGTGTTACAAAAAAGCCATTGGGCTTTAGCATAATGGGAAGTAGATTATCAAAGTTTGGAATCGCACGGGAAGTGATAATGCCGATAAACAAAAAACACGCAAAAAAGAAAAAGATTAGCGAAAAAATCATTTCGTTTTTTTCTCTAGTGAGCGTGAAATCCATATTTTTTGCCTCCCCTTTTTGCGAATCTAATGTGTAATTGTAGGCTTAAAACCTTTAAAAATTCTTAAGGAAATACCCATCGATTCCGTCCGCTATGCCTTTGGCAAGGGCATTTTGATAGTCCTTATTTTGCAATCGCTCCAAATCTGTCGCATTTGTCATATAGCCCACTTCAATTAGGATTGAAGGCATAAGCGCACCTGCAAGCACCCAAAATGGACCCTCTCGCACACCGCCATCAAGCGTCTTTTTGTAGAGTTTTCGCGCATTTATTAGCATTCCACTTTGCACATCGATAGCGAGTTTATTGGACGCTAAGAGCCGTTGCGAATTTAGCGAATTTAAAAAAGAAAGTTTTGAGAAATGATTCATCACTTCAATATCATCTTTGTTTTCAATCTCAGCGACTTTTCTAGCGCGTTCGCTTCGCGCGGTGGAGAGAAAATATGTCTCAATGCCATTTGCCGTCTTAAAATTTTTGGCGTTTTTATCCAGCGCATTTGCGTGAATCGATATAAAAACATCGGCGTTTTTGTCATTTGCCATTTGCGTCCTATCTGTGAGGCTTAAGTATTTATCACCACTGCGTGTAGTAAAAACCTTATAACCACGCGCCTTTAGGATTTCGGTGGCTTTTTTGCTAATGTTTAGGGCGAGTGTTTTTTCGCAGACTTTGCCGACTTTTGCCCCGCAGTCCTTGCCTCCGTGTCCTGCGTCTAAAACTACAATCTTATTTTTGGTAAAAGATTTTGGCAACGCGTTGTCTTTTTGCGATAAATCGGGGAGACTTGCCACTCGCTTCGTCAATGAACTATCAGTTCTATTTCCTTGCTCGTGGCTACGCAACCCCGATTTCTCATCAAAAATACTTCCGCGCTGGGCGTTTGAATCTGTCTTGGAATCTTTAGCCTTTGGCGAATCTTTGGGTGATTTGCTTAAATCTTTTTGCGAATCGCTTGAAT
>JBNMHH010000296.1:0-2142 GCA_050872665.1 Helicobacteraceae bacterium | reverse complement strand
CATTTAAACGATGATGAGCGCAAAGAGATTTTGGGGCATCTTTACATAATGCTTAGCGAAAATGGCTATTTAAGGACGATTATTGAAAAGTGATTTTGGTGGATTCGTGGGCGAATCGCGGTGGATTCGTGGCAAAAGCAATCCAAAAAAATGCGCCACGCCGTCATTGCGAGATTCGGCTTTCGCCTGAATCGAAGCAATCCAAACAAAATAATTAAAGGCAAAAAATGAATATTTTTAGCATAATCAAAGAGGATTTTCGCACCATTAAAACGCGCGACCCTGCGCTAAATTCCAGTGTCGAGCTGTTTTTCAACTACCCCGGGCTTTTTGCCATTGTAAATCATCGAATCGCCCACATTCTGTATAATCGTGGCTTTAGGCTTATCGCTCGTGCGATTATGGGATTCGTGCAGTTTGTGGCAAATATCGACATTCACCCCGCCGCAATCATCGGTAGGCGCGTGTTTATCGACCACGGAGTGGGCGTTGTCATCGGCGAGACGGCGATTTTAAAAGATGATATTACCATTTATCAAGGTGCGACTTTGGGGGGCGTGAGCTTGGAAAAAGTCAAACGCCACCCCACAATCGAAAATGGCGTTGTCATCGGTGCGGGAGCGAAAATATTAGGCAATATCACAATCGGCGCAAACGCCAAAATCGGCGCAAACTCTGTGGTAATCAAAGACATTCCACCAGATTCCACCGCTATTGGAATCCCCGCCAAAATCATTCAAAAAGGGCGCAGTAAGGAATCCACCGCGCAAAACAAACTGCCCGATATTGAAGCGCAAATGTTTAATTATTTGCTTAAAAAAATCGAGCTATTAGAATGCCGTGTAAAGCGCGACTGCAAGGATTTGGCGCAATTAGAAGCCGAGATAGAAAAGTTAGATAAATTCTATGAGAGTTTCATAAAAACGATAAAAGATGCGTAAAAATATTTTAATAAAGGCAAAATTATGAGACATAAAACTAAGCAAATTTTTGTAGGAAATGTCCCTATCGGGGGTGATTCACCTATTAGTGTGCAAAGTATGACTTTTAGCAAGACAAAGGACATTAAGGCAACAAAGGCGCAGATTGATAGATTGCAACTCGCTGGGTGCGACATAGTGCGCGTGGCTGTGAGCGATGAAGAGGACGCAAACGCGCTTAAAATTCTAAAAAGCCAAATTAAGATTCCGCTAATTGCTGATATTCATTTTCGCTATAAACTCGCGCTGATTGCGCTTGAGGCCGTAGATTGTATCCGCATAAACCCCGGCAATATCGGCGACAAAAAGCGCGTAGAAATGATAGCCAAAGGTTGCAATGAGCGAAAGATTCCCATACGAATCGGCGTAAATGCGGGTAGCTTAGAGAAACAATTTGAGCAAAAATACGGCGCGACACCGCAAGGAATGGTGCAATCCGCGCTTTATAATATCAAGCTGTTAGAGGACTGCGGATTCACCAATATCAAAATCTCACTCAAAGCAAGTGATGTGGAGCGCACAATCGCCGCATATAGATTACTACGCCCACAAGTGCCATATCCATTTCATATCGGCGTAACGGAGGCTGGGACGCTTTATCACTCCATCATCAAAAGCTCTATGGCACTTGGCGGACTTTTGCTAGAAGGCATAGGCGACACAATGCGCGTCTCAATCACGGGCGAATTAGAAAAAGAAATCGAAGTGGCGCGTTCAATCCTAAAATATTCAGGGCGACAAAAAGAGGGCATAACGCTCATATCCTGCCCTACTTGTGGGCGAATCGAGGTGGATTTAGTCAGCGCAATCAAAGTCGTAGAGGAAAAATTGCGACATATCAAAAAGCCCCTGCAAGTCTCTGTAATGGGTTGCGCGGTAAATGCGCTAGGCGAGGCAAAACACGCTGATATTGCCATAGCCTTTGGCAACAAAAGCGGACTAATTATCAAAAAAGGCGAGATTTTACGCAAACTAAGCGAAGATGCAATTTTAGATGAATTTATTAAAGAAGTTGAAAAAATGGCAAATGAGGCGTGAAAATGGCAAAAATGCTGAATAAATGCAAATCACCCAATATGTCATACTTAAACGAATCTCACCCGCGCCCCATTCGTCATTCTGAGGCGACAAAGTCGCCGAAGAATCCAAGTCAGTGGTAGAT
>JBNMHH010000295.1:0-2174 GCA_050872665.1 Helicobacteraceae bacterium | reverse complement strand
TGTGATTGAAAGCAACGCCACAAAATCCGTGCTTGTAAAAATCTTTATGCGCGATGGGCGCGTGGTTTTCAGCGACCATTTTTTTATCAATCACAACGAAAATGACTTGGATTTGGATTCGCTCTACACCCAAAGTTTGCTAAATCATTATAAGAATAATGCGCCGTTTGCGCTAGATTCAATCCTTTTGCCTTATAGTTTAAGCGATAGTGCGATTTTGAGTGAATTTTTTAGGCAACATTTTGGTAAAAATATAAGAATTTTGCACCCAAAAAGTGGCGAAAAGAAAAAATTAGTAGATTTGGCAAAAAATAATGCCAAAAATATTTTAGAAAACGCCGAATCAAATGCCGAATCGCGCATTTTAGAGGCAATCAAAAACCTTTTTGGTTTGCAAAATGTGCCAAATAAAATTGAGGTTTTTGACACAAGCCATTTTCAAGGAAAAAGCGCGGTGGGTGCGAAAATCGTCTATGAAAACGGCGAGTTTAACAAGAGTGCCTACAAACGCTATGCGCTAAGTGGAAGCGATGAATACGCGCAAATGACGGAGCTTTTGAGTCGCCGAGCAAATCGCTTTATCGATGGAAACGATTTGCCACCTGATTTGTGGCTGCTTGATGGCGGGTTTGCGCAGATGAAAATCGCGCGTGAGATTATCGCCTCTAGTGGCGCAAATGTGGATATTGTAGGCATTGCGAAGGAAAAAGTCAATCACAAAGCATATCGCGCAAAGGGCGGTGCACGGGATATTTTGCGCTTTAATGATTTGGAATTGCGCTTAGAAAAAAACGATGAACGGCTTATGTTTTTGCAAAAATTGCGCGATGAGGCGCATAGATTCGCCATCTCTTTTCATCGCAAAAAAGGACGCAAAAGTTTGAGTGAATCGGCTTTGAGTGGCAAATACAGCCCAGCGCAAATAAAGAAATTACTAAATTATTTCGGCTCGTTTGAATCAGTGCAAAACGCTGATGAAAGCACAATAAAAGAAGTGCTAAAACGGCGCAAGGATTCATAAAATATTCACAATAAATATTTAAAGAAAATTTGCAACTAAACTAAAATTTACCAAAAAAATGCAAAAATGCGATATTACTTTTTATTAAATTTAAAGGAAAAAAGATGGAACAAGCCACAGCACGAGTGAATCCAACAGCAAACGCTAGACAAGTCCCACCCATAAATCAAGTAGCATTAAATCAAGCCAGAGCACAACAAGCCCAATATATGCAACCACAGCCCACACCAAGCGAAGCCGTAAGGCAAAATATTGCCCAACTAAATGTCAATGTCGAAAAGCTAGATTTCGCCGTTACGCGCAAGATTCGCGCTTATCTTAAAAAGCTAATCGATATGGGCGGAAGCGACTTGCATGTCAAGGCTGGTTCGCAGATTCGCGCTCGAATCAACGGCGATATTATTGTCTTTAGCAATGAGATTTTTAGCAAAGAGGACGCTATCACTTTTGCCAAAGAGCTTACAAGGACGCGCTACCCTGAGTTCGTGCAAAATAAAGAAATGGATATGACTTATATTTACGATGAATCAAGTCGCTTTAGGCTAAATATCTTTTTTCAAATGGACGGCGTGAGCTTTGCGTTTAGGACGATTCCTACGATTCAAAATACCATTGATGGGCTTGGACTCCCAGAGGCAATTCACAAAATCACCGATATGGAGCGCGGACTCGTGCTAGTTACGGGGATTACAGGTTCAGGTAAATCCACCACTTTGGCGGCAATCATCAATGAGATAAATCACAAACACGCAAAGCATATCATCACTATCGAAGACCCCATAGAATTCGTGCATAAGGACATAAAAAGCATTATCAATCAGCGCAGTGTGGGAATGGATACGAATTCCTTTGCCTCCGCGCTTAAAGCCGCCCTGCGCGAAGACCCAGATATTATCCTTGTGGGCGAGATGAGGGACATTGAGACTATTGAAATGGCTCTCCACGCCGCCGAGACAGGACACTTGGTGCTTTCCACTCTGCATACTTTGGACGCAAAAGAAACGATAAATAGGGTTATCTCCGTGTTTCCAGCCACCGACCAAGCGCGGATTCGCGCTATGCTATCTAGCACACTAAATGCGATTATCTCCCAAAGGTTGCTTAAAAATAAGCAAGGTGGGCGCGTGGCGGCTATAGAGCTACTCTTTAGGAC
>JBNMHH010000294.1:0-2176 GCA_050872665.1 Helicobacteraceae bacterium | reverse complement strand
GTGCTAGATAGCGAGGTTTTGCAAGTTTATAGCGATTCGATTTTTAATTATAATCGAATCGGACTTGATATGGTTGTTACAGACTGCGAAGAGGGAGGGCTGATTCGCACACTTAATAATCAACCCATTTTAGATATTTATGAGCGATTATTGGGGAAATATATCGCCGATACTTTGCCTACAAATGGCTATCAATTTCCGCTTGTATTTGCCGATGGCGATTTGCTCGTGGCACGAAGCGTATTTATCAAAACGCAAGATAATGCGCTAATCTATGGTGGCGATTTCAAAAAAGGCGCGAAAGTAAAATTTGGCGTGGCGAGTTCGATTGACAATATGGCAGAGATGAGCAAAAGGCTTATGGGCTTTGCTAGTAAAAATGTGGAGTGCTTTTATGTCTATACTTGTATGGGGCGGTATTGGTATTTTAAAGATACGATTATGGATTACAATGTCAAGCTAATCAACAATATCGCGCCGATGAGCGGATTTTTCACATTTGGGGAATTTTATCATCACAATAACAAAAATTATGTCCTAAACAATACAAATACCATTATCGCCCTAAGCGAGGGCATAAGTGAGCTAAAAAATAACACGATTCACGAGTTAGAGATAAGCACAAATTCGCTTGATATAGTAATTTATGGGCTTAGGAATCTAAGCTATGTCTCAAATAATGATTATTTAGAGATTATGGGCATTTTTAGGCAGTATAAAGAGCTATTAGAAAAAAGTTTGTTTGTGGTGTATTTTGACACAAAGGGCGATATAATCGATGTCAATAAATCGCTTTTAGAGATTTCTAAATTTAAGCGCAATCAAATTGTCGGCAGAAAATTTGGCTCTTTTATCGCTAAAGATTCGCAAAATAATATCAATGACATTTGGGCGGTGCTAAAAAATCGCCAAACTTTTCAAGGCATTTTAAAAAGCAAAACCGCCGATGATTCGGGCTTTTTCTACGCAAAGGCGATTATTAAGCCTATCATAAACGCCAAAAATGAAGTTATGATGTATGTTTGCTCACTAGATGACATAACAGACTTTGAAGTTAAAAAGCAAAGTTTAGAGCGCAGTGTGAATGTTTTGACAGAAGTTTCTGTGGAAAAAGATTATCTTATCCAAAACTATCAAACTTTGCTTGATAGAAGCACGGCAATGGTGGTAATGCAAAATGAGAAATTTATCGAGGTAAATAAAAGCTGTGAGGAAATGTTTGGCTATCAAGGTAGCGGTATGGTAGGCAAACATGTTTCGCTAATATTAAAGCCAGACCCAGAGATTCCGCATAAAATCGCCAATATCAGCAAAGAATTGCGCGATACTGGCTATTGCAAGGCGTATTTAAACTGCATAGATAGCAATAATAAGCCACTTTATGTCCAAGCCTATATGTTAGCGACTAAATCCACCAAAAATGACCCTAAATTTAACAAGGCTTATGGGATTTTCCACAATGTAACCGAGCTTTTCCAAATGCAACAAGAGCTAGAAGATGTGCAAAAAGAAGTCCTTTACGCTATGGGGACAATTAGCGAGGGGCGAAGCAGAGAAACGGGCAATCATATCAAGCGCGTGGCGGAATTCACATATCTTTTGTCAAATCTTTATGGCTTAGATAAAAAACAAGCCGAATTGCTAAAAATCGCCTCTCCAATGCACGATATAGGAAAATTAGCGATTCCTGATGCGATTTTAAATAAACCGGGCAAACTCACTGATGAAGAATTTGAGATTATGAAAACCCACGCGCAAAAGGGCTATGATATGCTTTGCTGGTCGAAGCGAACGATTTTAAAAACCGCTGCCGAAATCGCCCTAACGCACCACGAATGGTGGAACGGAAATGGCTATCCACAAAAGCTAAGTGGTGAGCAGATTCCCCTATGTGGGCGAATCGTAGCAGTCGCTGATGTCTTTGACGCCCTTAGCCACGATAGGTGCTACAAAAAAGCGTGGCCAATCAACGAGGTAGTCGAGCATATGATGAAAAACAAAGGCGTCCAATTTGAGGCGAAACTCGTGGATTTGCTAGTGGAGCATATCGATGAGTTTGTGAAAATCAAAGAGGAATATGCGGATAAATTTTGATAAATTTTTAATGTAAGGATATAAAAATGTTGCGTTTTGCGCCATCGCCGACTGGCGATATGCACATAGGAAATTTACGAGC
>JBNMHH010000293.1:0-2178 GCA_050872665.1 Helicobacteraceae bacterium | reverse complement strand
ATTTTAAGCCTATGGGAGATTGAAAATCTGCCTGTGATTTTGGGCTGCACGGAGTTGCCACTAGCTTATGCGGCAAGTGGCTTGGAGAGCGATAAAGTCATCTCAAGCCTAGAGGCGTTAGCTAAGGCTTGTGTGAGAGATTGTAAATAAAGCGATTTGCCGATTCGGCGAATCAATAAATAAAAAAGGAGCAAAAAATGGACATTATGGTTATTTTACAAATTATCGTATTATTTGGCGGTATATTTTTGGGTATCAAAATCGGCGGAATGGGCGTAGGCTACGCTGGAGGATTGGGCGTGATTGTTATGACGCTATTTTTGGGAATGGATACAAAAATGAGCTACATTCCTATCGATGTGATTTTAATCATCGCCTCTGTGATTTCGGCAATCACGGCGTTGCAAGTGGCTGGAGGGTTAGATTATTTGGTGCAAGTTACAGAGAAAATCATACGCAAACACCCTAAGCAAATCAACTATATCGCGCCCATTGCGGCGTATTTGCTTACGATTTTGGCTGGGACTGGGCACACAGCGTATTCGATAATCCCTGTCATCGTGGAAGTCGCCAAAAGTCAAAATATCAAGCCAAGTGCGCCTTTGGCGTTAAGCGTAGTTTCATCGCAGGTTGCTATCACGGCATCTCCCATTTCGGCGGCATTTGTGGCGATGACAGGCGTTTGCGAACCGCTTGGCGTGAGCTATCCTATGTTGCTTATGATTTGTATTAGCACGACTTTCTTGGCTATGCTGATTACTAGCTTTATAGTAAATAAATTTTATAATTTAGATTTAAGCAAAGACCCTGTGTATCAAGAGCGACTTACCAAAGGGCTTATTAGCGAAGTGAAAACCGCGCAATACAAAGAATTGCAACCCTACGCCAAACGCTCGGTGGCAATCTTTTGCGTAGGCGTTTTTGTCATCGTGGCGTATGCCCTTGCGATTTCGCCTACTATCGGGCTTATAGAGCCTGTGATTTTGGGGCGCGATAATGCGATTATTAGCTTTATGCTAACTGTGGGTATGCTAATTGTGATGCTTTGCAAGGTGGATTCGAGCAAACTCATCTCAACCTCGACTTTCCAAAGCGGTATGAATGCGTGTATTTGCGTTATGGGAATCGCGTGGTTAGGCAATACTTTTGTAAATGGGCATTTGGATTCACTAAAGGATTTCACAAGCCAAATTATTTCGCAATATCCGTTTATTTTGGCGATTGCACTATATTTCCTAAGCTGTTTGCTTTACTCACAAGCCGCTACGGCAAAAGTCGTTATGCCAGCGGTGGCTTTGGCACTAGGTATGACAAGCCCAGAAAATTCGCAACAGGTTTGGATTTTGGTGGCGAGTTTCGCGGCTGCCTCAGGGTTATTTATACTACCTACCTATCCTACGACACTTGCAGCAATCGCAATGGACGACACAGGGACAACTCGCGTGGGTAAATTTGTCTTTAACCACTCATTTATCGTTCCGGGCACGATTATGGTGGCAATATCTGTATGTCTTGGATTCATCGTAGCACCGATTTTGTTGTAAGAGGTTTGATAGCAGATTTCGCGTGAAGTCTGCTACAAATGCGCTCTTTTCTGCAAAAACTTGATTGTAAAATAGCATACCAAAAAGCTCACAAGCCCACCGCAAATCACTTGCAAAATCGTGTGATAACCGCTATAAATCCTAGAGATTCCCACCAATAGCGCAAGGCAAAAAAATAATATTTTCCACCGCATTTTAAAATACACAAACGCAAACGCAAATCCTATGAACGCTCCTTGCGTGTGTCCGCTGGGGAATCCATCGAATCGCTTCATATCTATGGGACGCTGTGCAAAGCTAAAAATCTCGCCCATTTCATAGTGTGCCACCGCGTAGGAAATGCCGAGTTTGGTGGCTTGAACTATGAGTGTGCTAAGCAAAATGGCAAAAATAAGTTGCTTTAATTTCTCAAAATCCCTTTCATAAAAGGGCATAAACACGCACAGCGCAGGTAATAAAATCTGAAAAATATCGCCGTATTTTTTGAAATTCCACGCTATTAGCGCGGTGGCAAATGCGATTAGTGCGAAAAATGCGAGGTTTAGGGCTAGATTCAATCCGTGAAATTGCTCTTTTAGATTCATAAATATCCTTTTGGTTGCGTATTTGTGGTGCGCGATTCGCGCTTGTGAAT
>JBNMHH010000292.1:0-2178 GCA_050872665.1 Helicobacteraceae bacterium | reverse complement strand
TATATGCTTAGTGCTAATTGCAAAAACGCGCTTACAAAAAAACCTACTTTCATAGCGCAAAGCACGGATTCGCCCTCATTAAACGCGCCTAAAAATGTGATGATGATAAGCGCACCAATAGGGATTGCGGATAAAAAGTTGATTTTTACTTGATGAGTGATTTCAGCCTTAAAAGCATTAAATTCTCGCACAATTTTTAGTGCGTATATGCCAAGCAAAAGCACAAAAATAGCCATACTTACAAAGCCAAAGATAGTGCTAGAAGTTTGCAAAATTGTGCCAAAAGTAAGCATAGATTCGCCCAAATCGCTTACTTTCTCAAACGCCACACTTGCCTTTTTTAGCGCGAGTGCCAAACCACCTAGCCCCATAACACTTGCAAAAAGCATTATAGGAAAATGTGCTAGTTTGGATTCGCGAGGTTGCGCGATTCGCGCTTTAGATTGTGGATTTTCTTGCATTATTTGCCCCCGTTTTTGTGATTTTGTGCTTTTTGTAATGCGATTTGTGCTTTAGCGCAATCCTCTTTACTTAAAGAATGCCGATGAAGCACATACTTTGCGCTAACTTTTCCGCTAAACATTGCGCTTAAAAGCGGACGATTTGCCTTAAAGATAAACGCACTCAAATGCCCGATAATGCCAAAAATGATAAGCGCAAAGCCAAGATTATGTAGCTGTGCCACCCAAAAATATACGCTATCGCTTAGGTTGAATCCAGATAAATTTTTAAAGGTTTTAATAAGCCCCGTGATGATAAGCAAAAGCAACACAAAGCCGATAAAAGCATAAGCCAATCGTTGCTCGGGCAAGTATTTTTCGCTTGGTGGCTCTTTGCCACCTAAAAGCATTGCTTTGATAATCTGTGCGGATTTTGTGAAATCTCCTTTTTTAGGGAAAATGTCAAACTCACGCCGTGCAATGTGAAAACACAAATGAAATGCCACAAACGCCACCAAGCCAAACGCACCCACATAATGCGCCACAAGGCTTATGTGATAATCCCCGCTCCACGCCATAAATGGTAGCTCATTTATCATATATCGCTTTGCGATTGGGAGCTGAAAAAGTCCTGTGATGATATGCGAAAAAGTGCTAAGCGCAATCCCCCAATGCACGATACGATTTTGCAGAGTTTGCCTCTCAATCTTTGCTTGTGTCATTTGCGTTTCTACTTGCTCCAATTCTTTATTTCTTTTCATTTATCAATCCTTTTGTGTAGTTTGTTTTTTACTTTTTGCCACCGCGATAGCACCTGCCACTAGCCCAGCCACAGGGGCAAATAGCACACTTTTTACAAGCGCGGAATCATCGTTTATAAAGTTTGGCACGTTTAGATTTAAGTGCGGACGCCCCATTTTTTGGGTTTTGCCATTAAAGTTTGCTTCATTTATGTCGTATTTTTGCGCTAGGGCGGAATTTATGTCTTTAAAATCCACACTTGAGATATAAAAGGTGCTTGTCCCGCCATTTTGGGTATCGCCATAGATATATTTGCCACTCTCTTTAGCGCGTTTGACTTGTGCCAAAATCTCACTTCTATCATCAAAAATAAGCGCGTTTTTAGGACAGCTTACCTCACAGGCGGGTTTTTGCCCTGCTTCTAGCAAATCTTTGCACCTATCGCATTTAAACATAGCACCGCCACCACCTAGCTTTGGGGCGATTTTTAGGTAGATTCCCACTCCTGCTTGTCGCTGTGGTATGCCCCACGGACACGCATCACGGCACTTCGCCCCGCCAAAGCAAAAATGCTCATCAATATCCACCGCGCCATTTTTATCCTTACCTATCACGCCAAAGGGGCAAAGTTTTTGGCAAGTGGGGTCATCGCAGTGCATACACCTACGCGGGATAGACACGGCTTTATCGCCCACTTTTACGCGCTCGACAAAGGTGAAATTATAGGGCGTTAGGCGCGTTATATCATCGCGGTTTTTGGAGTAGTCCTCTTTGACTTTGCGCGGGAAATATTCGGGGATTTTTTCAATAGGCTCTGGGAATCTCTGCGCGTTTTTGCTTTTGCACGCGCTTACACAAGCGGGAGTGGGTAGTTTTTCACAGCCATCGCATTTATCTAAATCAATAATTGAGGCTATGCCTTTTGTGGATAGGCTATTTAGATTCGTGCTATCTAGATTCGCGCTTTTTGCGTGAAAATCACTCGAATCTAAAGTAT
>JBNMHH010000291.1:0-2179 GCA_050872665.1 Helicobacteraceae bacterium | reverse complement strand
CTCACAATACTAGAATTTGTGTTTGTAATGGAATCGTTTTTATTTGAATTCAATTCTAGTATTTGCGGTGGAAGTTGTGAAGTTTTT
This sequence comes from Helicobacteraceae bacterium, assembly GCA_050872665.1. Lineage (GTDB taxonomy): Bacteria > Campylobacterota > Campylobacteria > Campylobacterales > Helicobacteraceae > NHYM01. The sequence continues at coordinate 2,092 of JBNMHH010000291.1, read as the reverse complement.
TGGGAATTTGGGGCGTGAGACTGGACTGGGGCGTCCGCGAAACGCCCCAAATTCTCAAAATCTCCGCAAGGTGCGCCCAAAGACGAATTCCTTGCACTAGAATTTATAACTTTATAATCTAACACCTTCACCCCCCGCGCTTTCGCATAACTCTTCGTCAGCTCTTTACTAAAGCTAATAGCACACGCCTCGATTCTAGGACCGATATAAGCGATATTATGAAAGTCCAAAAGCCCCGCAATCTGCCCGTCCTCGCCACTTTTGCCGTGAATGAGATTTATGACTACGCCACTTAAAATCTCGTGCCTAAATAAGCCCTTACGCAAAAATCCGCCCTTTGTAAAGCCAACTCTCGCATCCTTTTTGTAGGCAGACGAGCTAAAATGCTTTGAAGTCATCGATTCGCGCGGGATTAGATACAAATCATTTTGCGCGTCTATAAAGATAAAATGCGCGATATTTGCTAACTCTTTTTTTAGCGCAATCGCGCTCACTATGCTAATCTCGTGCTCATAACTAACTCCGCCAAACACCACTATAAAATTCATATCTCTCCCCTAATATGCGCGAATCACGCCAAAATTTTACAAAAACAAAAGCTAGATTCTATCATATAAATCAATGATTTTATCTATCATTTTATCCTTTGTGAAATGCGCCAAATACCGCCGATATGCGCCATCGCTAAAGCGCGGATAGTCCGCCATAACGCGCAAAATCGCACTAGCGATAGCTTTAGCATCGCGTGGCGGGACAATAAGCCCACTTTCATTATGCAAATTCACAAACGAAACACCACTACCCTTAATATCAGTCGCAATCACGGGCATTTTGGCACTCATCGCCTCTAACTGCACCACGCCAAACGCCTCATTGCGCGTGATTGAGGGCAAAACAAAAATACTATCATTATTTAAATGCGCCATTTTTGTGCGCTCATCGACTTTGCCAAGCAAAAACACACGATTTTCTATGGTCGAATCCACTGCGCTAAGGGCTTTGATTTGAGCCTTTAGATTCGCCTCCTCTACGCCACTTCCAGCGATATAAAGTGTGAAATCAGGCAAATAGCGCATAGATTCGACTAAGTATTCAAATCCCTTGTATTTTACTAATCGTCCTAGTGCGAAAATGGTTTTGTTGTTGCGCCTAGATTCGGCGGATTTGGTGGATTGAGATTTGTTAGATTCGGCTGTTTTGGGCGATTGTAGCAATGAATCAATGCCGATAGGAATGGCAACGATTTTGTCCCTAAAAGGCTTTAGCGTGGGCGAAAAATCCGCGTATTGTTGCGTGGTGGCGATAATTGAATCTGCCCTTTTTAGTAGCCAAGTCTGCAGTGGTGCGTAAAATTTCAGCAAAAATTTTTGCTTGATTATGTCGCTATGCCAATGGATAATGATTTTTTTGCCCTTGTGATTGGCGCAAAATAGGGCAAGATTTGCCATTGGGTCTGGCGAGTGAATGTGGATAATGTCGTAATTTGCGATAATTTTGCGAAGATTGAAAATCATCTGCGGGGCGATTGCGGTGGAGGCAATCTTACCAAATGACGCACAACGCATAATTTTAATAGCGCGATTCGTGCTTAAATCGCGCTGATTCGCACTAAAATCGTTCGTGCTATTTTTTGGACGCGAATCCAAAATATCATCTTTATACTGCGCCTTAGAGTTCGCACACAGCACATCACAGGCGATTTTGCGCTCATTTAGCCCTAGCGTAATATCTTGCATAACAGATTCGATTCCACCCAAATCAGGCGGAAAAAATTTTCCTAACTGCAAAATTCTTATATTTTTTTTCATTTTGACTACTTATTTTGACATTTTGATTCGCCATTTAGGATTTGTAAAATCTGCGGATAAGATTCAAGTAACGCTATTATCGCCCTATCATTGCCACCGCGCATATTTGAGTGCCAAAGTGCTGGATTGCTCGCTGGATTCGTAAATGCCGCGCCATTACCCATAAGCGCGTTAGGCACACAGGCAATTGTCGTGCCATTTAAAATCGCCATAGCCCACAGCCACAAATCATCGGAATTTGGAGCGATTCGCAAAAATTTTTCGCTATCCATTGTGTCCTTATG
>JBNMHH010000290.1:0-2180 GCA_050872665.1 Helicobacteraceae bacterium | reverse complement strand
GCGCGTTTATCTCAATGCCGAATCCTGTCGCACTGCCCGTAACGGTGAAAGTATTTAGCACCAAAATCGCGCCCTCTGTGTCATCAATGTGAGATTTTTGGTAGCGCAAATATGAGCCGATTTTGGGGTGCTTTTTGGCGTAGCTCTCTACAAAACTAGGCGTGGTGCTTAAAAAAGTCGATTCCAAAATCGAGCATAAAAAGCTACACGAAATAGCGACAACGCAATAAGTTACAAGTAAAGTCATTTTTGCCCCCTAATGTCGCTGTAAATTGCCAACACCAAAGACGGCTTTGATTGCGTCTTCTAGGCTAACAATGCCTACAAATTGCTTATTTTCATCAACCACGCCCACCAAATGCTCCCTGCAAAGCACAAATAGCTTTAATAGTGCCATAACCTGCATATTTTCGCTAACTAAGCGCATATTTTTTGCTATGCTTTTTAGGCTATCTTTGCCTTTATTTGTGAGATTCGCCGATAGGACGCTTTGCCTAAAGACAAGCGCGTTTATGGTGCTTGAATCGCCCTGTGTCAGCGGAATACGCGAATATTTTCGCTCCTCCACCTTTTGCAAAGCCGAATCTATGCTTTCATTTTCGCTAAGCGCGAACATTTGGCTTTTTGCCGTCATAATATCGCGCGTTTTTAGGGACTTTTGCGCCATTAAATGCTCTAAAATATCCATTTCCAACTCATCTAACGAGCCACTTTCCTCAGCTAACTCCATAAGTGCCAAAATCTCATCTCTGCTCATTTTCTGCGCGTCTTTTTTCCTAAAGAAAAATGTCATAATCCGCGAAATATACACAAACGGATACGCCACATAGTAAAGCACGATTAAAAGATAGCAACTAGGCAAAATAAGCCGTTTCCAATACATCGCCCCAATGGTTTTGGGGACGATTTCGCCCACATAAAGCACACTTAGCGTCATAATCATCGCCACAACGCCTTGCAATTTATCGCCAAAGACAGCGACAAACTGCGCCCCGACACTCGCTGCGCCAACGGTGTTTGCAATGGTATTTACGATGACAATCGAGCCGATAGAATTATCGATATTTGTCTTTAGGTGCTTTAGAATCTTGCCTGTTTTGGTGAGTTTCGCCGCGCTTTCCACAAATGCAGGTGTAGCAGAAAACATCATCGCCTCACACACAGAGCAAATCATCGAAATGCCAATGGTTAAGCAAAAATAAATAATCAGTAACGCCATAAAAATCTCCAAAAAGCACAATTCTATCTAAAATAAATTAAAAGTTTTTTGGTAATTTTATAAAGATTCGAGCAAGATTCAAGCAAGATTCGTGCAAAAAATCGCAAAAAATTTAAAATTTTCTCCCATTTCTCTTGCAATTTGCAAAAAAAATATATTAAAATTTCCGCAGTTAAAAGGGATTATCACAATTAAGAGGGTAGCAAAATGGCTAAGAAAGGCAAACAACAAGCAACTATCATCACCATAGCAAATCAAAAAGGTGGCAGTGGCAAAAGCACAATCGCCGTGAATTTAGCCGTAAAATTGCTCGAATCTAGCAGTAAAGTTTTGGTGATGGATACCGACCCGCAAAAAAGCATTGAGAGTTTTACCAATATCCGCGAGGGCGAATCCAATGCGAAAAAAAATCTCAAATATTTCACGCTTTCAAACCGCACGGGCAATATCGCCGAATCGCTAAAGCAATTTATCGAGCTATATGAATACATTTTGATTGACACAGGCGGGATTGACAGCCAAGAATCGCGCAAGGCAATGTTATACGCCGATAGCATTATTCTGCCGACAACGCCATCGCAGTTTGACGCAGATGTGCTTCGCACGATGCTTGAGACGATTATGGAGATTAAAGACATTAACGAGGAGGTGCAAATCTGCATTTTGATGAATAAAATTAGCACAAATGTGCATTTGGATAGGGAATTGTCAGCGTATAAGGAAAAAGTCGAGCAGATTCGCAAAAAGCTAGGGCTTAAGGGCGATTTTCACTTGTTAGGTAGCGTCCTAAAAGAGCGAATCGCCTACAAACGCGACATAAGCGAGGGACTTGGGATTAGCGAATATAGCGATTCCAAAGCAAAGGGCGAGTTTGAGAGCTTTTTTAGCGAGTTTGCAAAAGCAGTGAAAATGCCACTAAATTTAAAATAAGGAGTTAAAAAATGGCAACAGATAAAATCAG
>JBNMHH010000289.1:0-2182 GCA_050872665.1 Helicobacteraceae bacterium | reverse complement strand
TGACGCCAAAAGTGTGTCGATAAATGAGGCGATTTGCGCGGTGGAGCTGCCGAGTAGGGCAGGGAAGAATTGGGAGAAAAAGGATTTTATGTCTCTTAACGCGTTATCTTTTTTCAATTTGCTCTTGGGTGCATCTTTCGCACTTGGAGAAAATTTTGGGAATCAACAGACTCAAAGTCTAGTTTTATCCCAAAATTTTCTCCAAGACACAAAATCTCCACCGCAAATACTAGAATTGGATTCAAATAAATCTAACGAATCGTCATTGCGAGGCAAAGCCGAAGCAATCCAAAAAAATATAGATTGCCACGATTCGGCTAATGCCGAATCTCGCAATGACGAAAATATAGACGCTCCGCGCGGAAGTATTTTTAGGCGATTTTGTGGGTTTTCGAGCGCGAGGCGAGGAAATAGGACTGATTCGTCCATTGACGAAGCCGAGCGCGAAGAATCCCGCAAAAGCGTCAAAAAGACAAACGCGCTTTTAGATATAAAGTCCTTTTTTTCTCAATTCTTCCCTGCCCTACTCGGCAGCTCCACCGCGCAAATCGCCTCATTTATCGATACACTTTTGGCGTCATTTTTGGTTAGCGGGAGCGTTAGCTATCTTTATTATGCCAATCGCATTTTTCAGCTCCCACTCGCACTTTTTGCCATTGCCACAAGCACCGCGCTCTTTCCTATGGTGGCAAAAGCCCTGCGAAACGGCGATGAATCGCATTCACTCGCCCTACTCTCAAAAGGCTTTTGGCTACTTATTTTCGCGCTAAGCATTTGCGCCGTAGGCGGAATCGCGCTTAAAAATGAAATCATTTGGCTACTTTTTGAGCGCGGAAAATTCACTCGCGCCGACACGCTTGAAGTTGCAAAAGTATTTATGGCTTATCTTTTGGGGCTTTTGCCCTATGGCTGTGCGCGAATCTTTTCGCTATGGCTTTACTCGCTTAAACGCCAAGCACAGGCGGCTAAAATATCCGCGATTTCGCTATTTTGTGGCGTTATTTGCTCAGTAATCTTAATGCAATTTTGGGGCGCATTTGGCTTGGCTCTAAGCTCATCTTTGGCTGGATTCATTCTTTTTGTCCTAACGATTCGCGCTTTTGGATTCCAAAAATTTCTACAAATTATCGCAAAACCCAATTTTTTTGTCTATCTTATAATAATACTTTTTGTAGAATGCGTTATTTTAAACTTTGCGAAAAGCATTTTAGGAGAATTTTATGCAGTTATTTGACAGCGTGAAAAAGGCAAAAGTCCCTTTCGAGCCGATAAAAAAGGGCGAAGTGCGAATCTATCTCTGCGGTCCCACGGTCTATGACAACGCGCATTTAGGACACGCGCGAAGTGCCATTGCCTTTGATTTGCTTACGCGAATCTTGGAGGCAAATGGCTATAAAGTGATTTTTGTGCGAAATTTCACAGACATTGATGATAAAATCGTGCGAAAATGCGCTGAGAGTGGCAAAAGCATTGGCGAAATCACGCAAACTTATATCACAAACTATTTGCGCGATATGGAGGCTTTAGGCGTAAGACGGGCGAATTTGGAGCCAAAGGTTAGTGAAAATTTGGATAGCATTTTTAAAATGATAGATTCGCTACTAGCTAAAAATCTCGCATACAAGGCAAAAAATGGCGATATTTATATGCGCGTGAGTAAGGATTCAAAGTATGGTAGCTTGAGCGGTAGGGCGGATTTGGACGAGCAGATTTCGCGAATCGGCGAAAACGAGCAAAAAGAGGACGCACGGGATTTCGCGCTGTGGAAGGCGTTTGAGACGGGTATAGCTTATGATTCGCCCTACTCTCGCGGACGCCCGGGGTGGCATATCGAATGTAGTGCGATGATTGAATCGCACTTGGCATATCACGATTCGCCCTACTCTATCGATATTCACGCTGGAGGAAGCGATTTGTTTTTTCCGCACCACGAAAATGAAGCCTCGCAATCGCGCCTAGCAAACGGCGTGGAACTCGCAAAGTATTGGATTCACAACGGCTTTGTCAATATCAACGGCGAAAAGATGAGCAAATCGCTTGGCAATAGCTTTTTTATATGCGATGCGCTAAAGCACTATGACGGCGAGATTTTGCGCTATTATTTGCTAAATACGCATTATCGTGCGCCCCTGCATTTTTCTACCGATGATTTGCGAACTAGCAAAAAAAGGCTAGATAAACT
>JBNMHH010000288.1:0-2190 GCA_050872665.1 Helicobacteraceae bacterium | reverse complement strand
GTTTTAGCGGGAGCGAACGACAGCGATTCAAGCAATCCGCCACCGCCCAAATACAATGCGGGGGATTACCCCGCGGATATGTATTTGGAGGGGATCGACCAGCATAGAGGGTGGTTTCAAAGCTCGTTGCTAATCTCTTGTGCAATAAATCACAAAGCACCATTTAAGAGTATCCTAACGCACGGATTCACAGTCGATGACAATGGCGAAAAAATGAGCAAATCCAAAGGCAATGTAGTCGCCCCCGAATCCGTGCTAAAAGAATATGGCAGTGAGATTTTGCGCTTGTGGGTGGCTTTGAGCGACTATCAAAACGACTTAAAAATCTCTAAAAATATCCTAAAGCAAATCAGCGAACAATACCGCAAAATCCGCAATTCACTGCGATTCGTCCTTGCAAATACAAATGATTTGAATCGCATAGATTTAGACGCACTTGGAGAGATTGATAAGTGGATTTTAAATGAAGCAAATCGCGTCTTTAGCGAGGCAAACGCGCTTTTTAGCGAGTATGAGTTTTCAAAGGCGTTTAGCTTGGTGATGAGCTTTATTAGCAACGAGCTAAGCGGGATTTACTTTGATTTGACAAAGGATATTTTGTATTGTGAGGGCAAGGATTCGGTGGCGCGAGTGGGCGTCCAAAGTGCGCTTTGTGTGATTGCAAGGAAAGCGTTTGCATTTTTAGCTCCCGTGCTGACATATACGATAAATGAAGCGGTGCAATCGGCGAGTCCTGCGCTAAAAGGCGACTTAAAAAGCGTCTTTGATTGCAAATATGAAAGCGGTGGCGAATCTTATGAGCTACACACGGATTTCGCATTGCTACTAAAAATCCGCGAGGCATTTGGCATAGAAATCGACAAACTAAAAAAAGACAAAGTGATTAAATCCGCTTTGGAGTTAGAAATCGGGTGCGAATCTAATTTGGACGCCGAAATTTTGGCAAATTTTCTAATCATCAGCAAAGCAAAAAAGCACATAGAAAATGCGCTTAGCTCTTTTAAAGTGGGCGATTTAGAGATTTTCATCGCAAAATCAGAGCGGCTTAAATGCGAAAGATGCTGGAGATATTTAGCTGAAAATGAAGGCGGATTATGCGATAGATGCGCTAAAATCGTGTGAAATTGTATTATCACAAAGCCAAAATGCAGTCATTAAATTTGCGCCAATTTATATTATGTTACAAAAAATTGTTTGCAAATTGCAAATTTTTTTAAAAAGTGCATTTTGGCAATAAAATGTAATTTTAGTGTTTTTATGAATCTATCTTAAAAGCAATAAATTTTTTTATGCCAATTATGCACAAAATTTCCCTTAAATATCGTGGATTTGCACGACATTTAGTTAATATTTTGGATAAATAAATCCTATAAAAATCTAGTAATTTATAAAATATTTTTGAAAAATATTTTATTCAAATATCTATTATAAATCGCTACTTACGATAAAAATAAATTTTTAAAACCCCTTGAAAAGTAAAATATTTTATACTACAATTCGCGCTTTATTTTTTGGATTTTAAAATTTCGCATAAGGATTTTTCAAATGTTTAAAAGCATAGCTTCTAGGATTATAGGCATTAGTATTGGGATTTTTGTCATAGTGCTTGGGATTTCTACCTTTATAAACTATAAGCAAACTTCTGCGGAGACGATTGAAGTTTATGAGGGATTACAGCAACTCGCGCTAAACTCGGCGTATCTCACCATAGACATTACGATGAATGCCTCCGCTATAAATCAACTAAATGGCTTAGCAAAGCGAATCCAGCTAGTTGATAGGGAGGATTATATGCTGCAACGCAGAGTGCTACTAAATCTAGCCCGTGTTGTCGCCTCTCCGCTTGTATTTGTCGTATATGAAAATGACGGCAAACTTATCTCTGTAACCTCCAAAACTACGGAGGCAGAGCTAAAAAATAGCGATGACGGAAATAATTTTGATTTTAGGCAGAGGGAATGGTATCAGTTGGCAAAAACTACTAAAAAATTTGTTGTTTCTGACCCCTATGTATCTAAAGCCGCAGGGTATGAAGGTATTATGGTCGCCACCACCGCCCTCCCCATTTTCAAAGACGGCAGATTCATAGGCGTAATTGGCGCAAATGTGATTCCTTCTGTTTTCCAAGAGAGATTTAATAGAATGAATCTTAAAGAATTACCTAGCCTTCAAGTATTGCTAATTGATTCC
>JBNMHH010000287.1:0-2215 GCA_050872665.1 Helicobacteraceae bacterium | reverse complement strand
TTAAAAGTTCCTGTAAATAGTCGCTACCCACGCCGTCATTGCAAGATTCTATGGAATCGGCATTTAAAACAACGGAAGGATTTTCGGTTTGGCTTTCGTAGTTTTCGGCAAATTTTGAGTGTGAGACTAGACTTGGAGTCTGCGAACACTCGAAATTTGCCGAATCTGCGGAATGCAATTCTAAAGGCGAATTGCCCACACCCAAAGACGAATTTTTTATCACACTAACGCCTTATTCGCTATATCTTGACGCATTTTTGCTCCCTTAAAACTTACCCCCTGCGCCAGAGCATACGCATTTTTTTGCGCCTCTTTTAAATTATCGCCGATTCCTACCGCCACTAGCACACGCCCACCTGTGGCAAAAAGCGCGTTTTTATCATCGCCACTTCCCGCACTAACCCCCGCAAATGAGATATGATTTTGCAAATTGCTCGTGCAATTTACGCCACTTTCGATAGTGATTTTTTGCGCATTTGAGGCACTATATGGGTAGTTTTCACTTGCCATAACCACGCCCACGCAATGTTTTGGCAATACTTCTACTTTGAATCCAGATAGTTTCTGCTCTACCGCTGCGTCCAAAATATCAAGCAGTGGCGTTTTTAGCAAGGGCAAAATCACCTCGCATTCAGGGTCGCCAAAGCGGACATTAAACTCTAACACGAAAGGCTCATCATTATGCACCATAATCCCGCAAAATAGCACCCCGCAAAACTCCGCACCCTCGCGCTTCATCGCATCTAGCGTGGGCTTGATAATGCGCGATTTGATTTTTGCTAAAAGTTGTGAGTTGCATTGTGGCGTGGGCGAGTAAGCACCCATACCGCCTGTGTTTGGTCCCAAATCATCATCTAAAAGTCGCTTGTGGTCTTGTGCGGTGGGCAAAATCACAAAGTCATTGCCATCGCAAATCGCAAATACGCTTAGCTCAAAGCCCTCTAAAAATTCCTCGATTACGATATTTTTCCCCGCCTCGCCGAATCGCTCTCCGCTTATCATACTGCTTACAATCTGCTTTGCCTCAGGCTTGGAATCCACGATAACCACGCCTTTTCCGCCACATAAGCCGTCCGCTTTTATGACGATTTTTGCAAATGCGCTTTCATCAATAAAGTCAAAAAGCTCATCTTTATCGCCACTAGCGATGAATCGCGCTGTGGGAATGTGATATTTGCTAAGCAAATTTTTCATAAAAATCTTTGAGCCTTCTAACTGCGCAGCTTTCTTGCTAGGCGCGAAAACACGGATTTTTGCCTCACGCAACGCATCGCTTAGCCCCTCAATCAAAGGTTGCTCTGGTCCAATCACCACGAGATTCACCGCCCTACTCACGCAAAAAGCAACGATTTCTTTATTGCCTTTTGCGTGGATATTTTCGCCGATTTTCCCACTTGCGCCATTGCCGTCCGCAAAGTAGATTTTGCTAACACGACTATCATTTTTCAAACTCAAAGCTATGCTATACTCACGCGCACCGCTACCAACGATTAAGATTTTCAATTTTTTGCCTTATTAAAGTAGATTTACCCAAGTGAGCGTTACTTTAAAATGTCTCACAGCCCCTAAAGGATACTCAAAGACAAGATTCTAAGCATTTGCGTAGGCGACAAATCCTAAGAACGCATAGCGTCTTCAAACAGAAACACCGACACATGCAAACGACCACGCGAATCTAAATTTATATTTCATCGGGCTTGTCAATTTTTGTATAAGAAACCCGCTTCACTCAGGCAAAAGAAATCATAGATAAAAAAATCTTTGAAATTGCTAAGAAAACTAAATTTTATGCGAAAAATTTATTGTATTTTCATTTTATATCCATTTTATTCAACAATTTGATATTTTGTTTCAAAAACTCACATTATTGTATTTTTAGATTCGCGCTAGATTCGCCGTATTTGCGCACTACACTAGAAAATCGCAAAAGTGCAAAAATTTATATTTAAGTTTATTTATTTTAAAATCGCGCTTTTAAAAGCAAAAATAGCAAAACCGCGCTTATTTTATCATCACAAAAGCGCGAATCCACGCAAAAAGGGGAGAAAATGACACATTCAACATTTGCATATCCTTACTTTGGGGCATTTATGCTATTTGTGATTACTTTTGTGGCGTTTGGTGCGACACTTTGGCTACAACGATTCCTAAGCAATAAAATCGCCTCCAAAACCCGCGAAAAGCTAAAGGTTAGCTCGTATGAATGCGGTGTGAT
>JBNMHH010000286.1:0-2283 GCA_050872665.1 Helicobacteraceae bacterium | reverse complement strand
TTTTACTAGCACAAAAAATAGCACAACCCCTAAAATGCCTCTTATTAGCTTTGGTTTCCTCATCAAAAACTCAAAGAAACTCGCTATAGCCTCAAACAATGTTTCAATAAATGTCTTCAAAATGCCGTCCTTAATCAATGTATTTATAACCAAATGCGCGTATTATACAAAAAAATCAACTTAAAAAAATAAAATTTTTTAATTATTTAAAAGAAAAAAGTGTTCCATTTTTATGCTAGAATTCGCGTTCTAGGTGTAGTAGGCGACTGCTTTTTGGCTAATGCGTCAAAAAAGAGGAAAGTCTGGACTACCGAGATTAGGATTCCATTTAACCAATGGCTATCGCAAGATAAGGGAAAGTGCAACAGAAAGCAAACCGCCAAAGCGCGAATCCGCATTTTGGCAAGGGTGAAAGGGCGAGGTAAGAGCTCACCGAATTTTAAGTAATTAAAATTGCATTGCAAACCCAATTCGTAGCAAGAATGGCAGGTTAAAAATCTCAAAATTTAAGCCATTCGCGTTTAAGGTGCGCTGTGAAGCGTATCCAAAGATAAATAGTCGCTAGGCGATTCGCCCTTTTAAATGGCGCGAATCGTTACAGAATCCAGCTTATCGCTACGCCTAGATTCACACTTCGTTTTATACAAAATAAATGATTTTATTCCGCGTAGATTCGCAAAAATCGCGTGTGCTTGGGAATGCCATTTTTGCTAACGCCACTAAATTTATAAGTGATAATTGTGCCTATTTTGGGTGGATTTGAGCGAATCTCATCGCTTAAACCACTGCCTATGCGAAAAATTTTGCCCTTTGCAATCCCACTATTTTTATCCTCCAAAGATTCGCAAATAATTGCGCCGACTTTACCGCGAATCCGCCCTTTTCCACGCGAAAAATCGATGATTTTGCATTCCGCGTCATTTTGTGGCTTTAGCTTAAAAGCAACGCGCGAATCGCGCACGATTACGCCCTCGCCACCTTTGGCGATTACGGCGTTAAAAAAGTCGCTTAGCTCTTTTTGCGAATCCACGCGCACTTGTCGAATCACACAAATTTGCGCGTTAGTAGAATCGCAAAATGGCACGATTTTGGCGAGATTTTGCGCCATATCAACAACGCTATCGTATTTTTGGCAATGTGGATTGCCACGAATCGCTTCGCGCTTCTCGCAATGACTAATGGCGGTGTGTGCGTTAAAAATCAAATATTTTACTTTGCTAAAGTCCTCGCAAGTGGGATTTTTGCGCCTAATCACACTGCTAATTGCTTCAAATGCGCCATAATCAATCCAAAGCTCACCCTCCACAAAATCGCCCTTTGGCAAATCCAAAATGGCGAGTTTTTCTGCAAAACAGCGCGGAATCGCCAAATTTTTTCCGCTTTTGCTAAACATATTTTGCCCATCCCACAAAGCGCGAATCCCATCGAATTTTTCGCTCACCGCATAATCGCTTAGATTATCCACCACGCGCGAATCTAAATGCGAATCTATACTCGAATCCAAATTTTTAAAGATTAGATTTGAATTGCTCGAATCTAACGCCCAAAGATTCGCCCAAAAAATTAAGCCCCAAATCGCCCACAGCGCGATAAAAATTCTCATAAATTGCGCTCTATGAATCGCGCCAAATCGCTTAAAACCTCATCTTTGTTTAGCTCCAAAAATAGCTCGTGCCTTGCGTTTGCGTAAAGAATAAGCCTCGCGTTGCCATAACCCTGCGCGATGATATGTTTAAACGCCTTTAATGCGCCCTTGCCAAAGCCACCACACGCATCATCTTCGCCACTGATAAATAAAATCGGCAGTTGCGATTCGTAAGTGGGGTTTGCCACTTTGCGCGGATAATGGCTAAAGACGCGCTTTAAGCCCACAAAAAGATTGATAAAACTATTTATGCTAAAAATAAAGCGCGTTTTTTTATCCGCCAAATTGCGCTTTAGCTCGTTTATGTCGCGGTTTATCCACATTTGTCCGCTATTTTTGCCATTTGCCAAAGTATCGATTTTTGCGTATTTGGCGTTAAATGAAAGCAGTGAGAATTTATTTGCAACGCTACGCGCGATATTATTTAGCCCAAAGCAGCGCAAAATACGCAAAAACGCAATGCCGACATTGACAAAAGGCTCTGGTTTGGGCGTCCCGCACAAAATCAGCATATCCAAACAATCCTCATATTCCTGCAAAAATCGGCGCGACAAAAGCGAACCCATAGAATGCCCGATTAAAATAAATTTGCGTGGTTTAAATCGCTCATTTAGGGCTAAATGCAGATTGTGCATATC
>JBNMHH010000285.1:0-2357 GCA_050872665.1 Helicobacteraceae bacterium | reverse complement strand
TTAAAATTTAAAAGTCCAATCGCCTTTGTCAGTAAAGACTTGCACTTCTTTTACATCACGGATAGAGCAACCATTAGGTGGTAGAGTAGAATTGGCGATTTGCCCTCCTATGCGTATTTTGTATGATTCGCCAAATGAGAGTGTTTCACCCACCTCACTATCCCTACAATTCCCACGATTTACAACGACTCGTTTGATAGTTACCGAATCAGCAACCGCCGTAACTCGAACATAGAATGTTTGACTTAAATATTTCCCAAATCCAAAATCCTCTATATTAGTTTCCACCTCAATAGGCGACTTACCATTACCACAGCCCACGAATCCGATTCCTACACATACCGCCACTACAAAGCCTATAAATTTAGAAAACATTGTTTTCCTCCTTTTTGAAATTTAAACTAAAAATGCAAATATACGACATAATTTCTTAAAAAATAATAAATAATAGAAATATTGTCGTAGTTAGTGATAAAGAAAGGCGAGATTAGAATCCAAAGCAAAATGCTAAAGGATTGCCATTGAAATACACACAGCGGGACAAAGCGCGGATTTTGCGTATCACAACGCGCACACTTCAGCGGTGGCGCACCACCAAGCCAGAGCTATACGCGCTGATTGAGGCGGGATTTAAAATGAGAGAGAAAATCTGTGAAAATGAAAAGCAAACCGCCGAAATCGAAAATCTCATCAAAAGCATAGACGCGGATTTGGTGGATAAGAATGGATAGATTGTGGATTTGTTTTGGGTGCCTTGGGCTTTTTGTGTGTAGATTTGCGATTTTGATAATTTTTTTGTAAATGCGCTATGGATTCGGCTATGTTACTTTTTGGGACATTTATTTTGCTTGGGGTTTGGATTGTTAGACTTGGATTGCTTCGGCGAATTTGCAATTCGCCTCGCAATGACAGCGTAAAGATTCGTCATTGCGAGGGCGACAGCTCGAAGCAATCCACGAATCAAAATGGATTGCCACGAAAATTCGCTACGCTTATTTGCAGGGTTCGTAAGCGAATCTCGCAATGACGATAAGTGGTGGATTGCTTCGGCGATTCACTGAGTCGCCTCGCAATGACAAGTGGGGGGCTATGATAAGTGAAGGTGGATTCGCACTTTGTGCAGATTGCACACATAAGCCACGCAAATTTTTACGCCTCAAGTTACAATTCCGCTCAAATATTGCAAGATTCGCGCTCATTTCTTGCAAAATCATCGCATTTTAACAAAAGATTTTATATCATTAGCGCATATTTTTGATTAAGGAGATATTATGGATTTCAAAGCTAAATATTTAGAAAATGTCGCACTTCGCGCAAAAGATGGCATTCCGCCACTGCCATTAAATACCGATGAGACAAAAGCGGTTTTGGATTTGCTAAAAAATGACAAGGACGCGGATTTTGCCAAAGATTTGCTAATCAATCGAGTTTCGCCCGGTGTCGATGAGAGCGCGAAAATCAAGGCTGAATTTTTAGGGGAGATTTTGCGTGGGACAATCAGCGTCCAAAGCATTAGCAAGGCGGAGGCTGTGAAAATTTTAGGCACAATGGTGGGCGGTTACAATATCGCGCCACTAATTGACGCGCTAAAATCAAGCGATGAATCTTTGGCAAAATTATCCGCGAACGCGCTTAAAGAGCTAATTTTTGTGTATGATAATTTTGAGATTATCGCAAATCTTAGCAAAAGTAACGGCTATGCAAAGGAAGTTATCGAATCGTGGGCAAACGCGGAGTGGTTTTTGAATAAACCCGCGTTAGAGGAGCAAATCGAGCTTGTTGCGCTTAAAATTGATGGCGAGACAAATACCGATGATTTAAGCCCAGCTAGTGATGCTTTTACGCGTAGCGACATTCCGCTCCACGCAAAGGCTATGCTAAAAAATCGCATTGACAATTATGAGGCGCGAATCGAAGGTGTCAAGCAAAAAGGCAAAGTCGCTTATGTCGGCGATGTCGTAGGCACGGGCAGTTCGCGCAAAAGCGCGTGTAATTCCATTATGTGGCATTTTGGCGATGAGATTCCATTTATTCCTAATAAAAAACGGCGTGGCGTGGTGATTGGTGGCGTAATTGCGCCGATTTTTTTTAACACTTGCCAAGATTCAGGGGCGTTGCCCATAGTCGCCGATGTGAGCGCAATAAAAGAGGGCGATAAAATCGTAATATTCCCATATCAAGGCAAAATCACGCGCAATGGCGAGGAAATCTCGCGCTTTAGCCTAACGCCCAATACGATTTTTGATGAAATGCGCGCAGGTGGGCGAATCAATCTTATTATAGGGCGCAAACTAACCGCCAAAGCTAGAGCATTTTTGAATTTGAGCGAAGAAAATATTTTTACCAAGCCAATAGCC
>JBNMHH010000284.1:0-2363 GCA_050872665.1 Helicobacteraceae bacterium | reverse complement strand
TAAAATCCACTCCTAAAGCAGTGTAGCTAGTCCCATTTGTGCTTGTAGCTACTTTATCTATACTATATGCTACACCTAGCTCAAAGTTTCTACCAAAATCAAAAGCTATGCGAGAGTTTTTATCTTTGAAGGTGATGCTACTATTACCTTGAACATTTAAAGTTAAGTGTGAAAAATCAGTTAGGTAGTTTTGATGTCCGCTAAAGGCTAAAAACTGCGTAGCTGTTTCATTTATCATTAGCGTATAGTTTTGAATCAAAATCCGTCCATTATTTTGCGTTTGAATATTTGCACCACGTACACTTCCAACCCACATAAGCCCAAGACTATTTAGTGTAGTCGGGCTTGATACTTCACTATGAATATAGCTCATAAATCCATAGTTTGTGATTTTGCCTACACCAGCAGAATTATTTGCAATCCAAAAGGACATTCTAGCACCAGTGCCAATAGTTGGGTCAAACATACCTACATTACCATAGTTGATAAAATGCCCGATATAGCCACTTTGCTCAAACGCTATTGCTTGATTGCCACTGCCAACAACTATATCGCCGTAGTTTGTAAAGGTATTAACTCTAGAGCTGATTCGTATATCTGTGTCTGTTATATAACGCCCACTATTAGTGATTGATTTATAATTGCTGTTTATTGTGCAGTTTTGTTGCCTAGAAGCACAACCTGCAATAGAGCTTAATTCTACGGCATTAAGATTCGACAAAAATAGCGGAAGTGCGAGGATTGCAATTAAAATAAATCGCATTCCCCCCCCCCCTAAAGAAAGCGCGTTATAAAATGTCCTTAAATCTTTCATCATAAATCCTTTTATGTGAAAATTGTGTTAAAAAATAATAAAGCGCGAATAATAGCATAAAAAATTGAAAATTTATATTTATTTAATTTTTGATTCCTAACAAACACATATCGTATTTTGTAGAAAATCGTAACATTCCGCACAAAATTTTTGTAAAATTTTGCAAAATACAATACGAATTTAAAAATTTATGCTATATTTTCACTTTCAAAATTTAAAAATATAAAGGACAAAAATGAGCGGATATGTAATCCCCGATTCGGTTACAAAGGGCGATTTTGAGTTTTTCAAGCAATCGCTAGATGATTTAAAAAGCGGAAAAATCAGCAAAGATGACTTCAAAGGCATTCGTGTGCCTTTTGGCGTCTATGAGCAACGGGAGCGCGAGACTTATATGGTGCGTGTAAAGACTTATGCTGGGGAGATAGAGCCAAAGCAACTTAGCATTTTGGCGGACTACGCAGATAAATACGCAAACAATCAGCTTCATATTACTACGCGTGGCGGAATTCAGCTTCACTACACAAAGTTAGATGATTTGTGTGAGATTTTGCAAAATCTGCATTCGATTGGGCTTACTTCGCGCGGTGGTGGCGGTGCTACGGTGCGTAATATCAATGCGGATATTCTATCAAATGTCGCGAGTGATTGCATTTTTGATGTGATTCCTTACGCAAATGCGCTGACTTCCAAAATGTTGGGACTCAAAGATTCATTTCATTTGCCTAAAAAATTTAAATTCGCTTTTTCGGCATCTAGCAAGGACCGGGCGATGGCGACAATCACCGATGTGGGATTCATCGCTAAAATCAAAGAGGGCAAAAAAGGTTTTGAGGTTTGGGTAGCTGGAGGAATGGGTGCAAAACCACTGCTTGGCTTTAAATTGCTTGACTTTTTGCCCGAAAATGAGCTTTTTATCCTAGCTCAAGCTGCAAAGCAAATCTATGATAGATATGGCGATAGAGAGCGCAAGGCAAGGGCTAGGTTTAGATTCGTAGCTGAAAAGTTTGGCGAAGCGGAACTCTCAAAGATGATTTTTGATGAGATGAAAATCGTGCGTGAAAATTTTGACTGCACGCTAGATATTAAACCAAGCCCAAAGTTGCCTGAGCTAAAGGATTTGGAGATTCCAAAAATGAATAAATCACAAGAATTATGGTGGAATCGCTTTGTAATGGCACAAGTGCAAAAGGGCTATTATTGCGCCAAAGTGCCTTTGAAATTAGGCGATTTAAAGGCTACTCACGCAAGGGAACTTGCCAAAAGATTAGAATCTATCGGCAATCACAGCCTATTTTTCGCGCCTAACCAAAATATGTATTTGCGAAACTTAAGTGCGAAAAATCTGCTAAGTTTATATGATTTGATTATGGAGTTTTCCACCCAAAGCCAAAAGCCCACGATTATTGGCGATATGGTGGCTTGCACGGGTGCGGCGACTTGTCAGCTAGGCATTGCGCGTCCGCGCGGTGCAGTGGCAAAAATCGAGGAATATTTAGAGGACAAAGGCTTAGATTTGGATTCGCTAAAAGGCTTTAGGATTCAAATG
>JBNMHH010000283.1:0-2380 GCA_050872665.1 Helicobacteraceae bacterium | reverse complement strand
AATGCGATATTTGCGCCACTAAACAATAATGCCAAACTAATTGCGATTTTTGGGAGTGTGTGAGAATGTTTGAAGTTAGAGTGCGAATCTGCCTTTAATCTATTCTGCCCCCCCCCTATTTGTGCCAAATGATGAAGTGAAATTTTGTTGCATTTTTATCTCCTTTTTGTTGAATTTAATTTATAGATTCGCTTAAATCTGCAACGAAAAAGCGCGAATCCATAAGGCGAAATTGTAGCATAAAATTTTGAGGATTTTGGGTTTTTTATTTAAATTTGTTTGATTCACTTTTGAGACATTGATTCGACTATGATTTAGATTTGTGCGATTTGGATACTTCGGGCTAAAGCCCTCAGTATGACGAAAGGTAGCAGATTGCCACGAAAATCCTACGGATTTTCTCTCAATGACGAATCAGCCCACGCCGTCATTGCGAGTGAGTGAAACGAACAAAGCAATCTATTTATCTTTTTGAATTGCTTTGGGCAAAGCCCTCAGTATGACAAGGTGGGGCACACGCCTTGTGCGAAAATATCTTGCTTAAAAATAATTACACAAAAATAACAAAAATCTTAAACGGCGGACAATCTCGCAAATAAATCTCCTCCACAAAAGACAATCTAATGCCGAGGGCAAACGCCACAATGTTTTAAGCTATCTATCCTCTAAAAAAACGCACAAATTATTCCAAATGGACAATGATTTTACAAATAACTGCAGGATTGTGGCGAAGTATGGATTACAGCGCGATTTGAATTATTTTTTAGAGATTCCACTTGGTGAGTTGCAACCTTTGGTGTAAATTGTCAAAAATTTGTGAATTTTTCCAAATTTTAAGCAAAAAATTGCATTTATTTTGTGCTATAATGCTGACTTTAATTTTTACTCAATCTAACAAAAGGGGGAGAAATGGCTGAGAGTGTTGAGAGGCGCGACTTTCTTGGTATGAGTTTGGGCGCGGTAGCTGCGGTTGGCGCGGTTGGCACATTGGTGGCTATGAAAAAAAGCTGGGACCCGCTTCCTAGTGTTGTTTCTGGCAGTTTTACGATAGTGGATATTTCGCAGTTGGCATTGGGCGAACTAAAAACTTTCGAGTGGCGCGGACAGCCTGTGTATGTGCTTAAAAAGCCACAAGGCGAGGCGAAAGTCGAGGGCAGAGATTTTGAAGTCAATGGCGAGATTTACACGATTGGATTGCAGGTTTGCACACATTTGGGTTGCATACCGCAATACAATGCCGAGAAAAAGGAATTCATCTGCGCTTGTCACGGAGGCGTATTTGATATTTCAGGGCGCAATATGGCGGGACCTCCGCCAAAACCTATGGCGATTCCGCCTTTTAATATTGACGGAACGAGACTAGTTTTGGGCGAAGAGGGCGAGATTTACAAACAAATGGTAAAAGCATAAAAAGGGGGATATAAAGAATGGCAGAGATAAAAAAGGCTGATGGCTTTATAGACTGGCTAGACCAGCGACTAGCGGTTAAGACGCTTACAAAAGTTTTAATGACAGAATATTGGATTCCCAAAAACATAAATTGGCTTTGGGCGATGGGTGTAGTTTTGACGGTGCTATTTTTGCTACTAATCGTTAGTGGAATCTTTTTGCTAATGTATTACAAGCCAGACACGGCGTTAGCGTTTGATAGCGTGAATCGCACTATTATGCAGGAGGTGGATTTTGGGTGGCTTTGGCGACATTTACACGCGGTGAGTGCTTCGCTAGTATTTTTAATCATTTATATCCATATGCTTGTGGCGATTTATTATGGCTCTTATAAGCGTGGGAGAGAGATGATTTGGATTACAGGTATGATAATATTTGTGCTATTTTCTGCGGAGGCATTTAGCGGATATATGCTACCTTGGGGGCAGATGAGCTATTGGGCGGCAAAGGTTATCACGGATTTATTTAGCAAAGTGCCTTTCATTGGACCTGACTTGGTGGTATGGATTCGCGGTAATTTTATACCTGAAGATGCGACTTTGACACGATTTTTTATGTTGCATGTGTTTTTATTGCCTTTGGCGATTATGCTTTTAATTGTGATTCACTTTTATTCGTTGCGTGTGCCTCATGTCAATAACCAAGAGGGCGAAGAAATCGACTTTGACAAAGAAGTAGAAGTCTATAAAAAAGAAAAGAAAAAAGCAAAAATCGTGGCATTTTGGCCTGATTTTTTATCAAAAGATATTTTTGTGATTTGCACATTTATGATTTTGGTGATGTATCTTACTTGCTTTAATTATGGCTTTGCGATGGACCCTATCAACTTTGACCCTGCGGACAATCTCAAAACCCCAGCCCACATTTACCCCGAGTGGTATTTCCTTTGGAGCTATGAGATTTTGCGTGGATTTTATATGAGCGAGGCTTT
>JBNMHH010000282.1:0-2385 GCA_050872665.1 Helicobacteraceae bacterium | reverse complement strand
CTATGATTTGGAGCTACTAAAATGGAGTGCAGAAAATGTGAAAATCCCGCTAATCGCAAGTGGTGGCGCAGGAAATATGGAGCATATCAAAGAGGCGTATTTGTGTGGCGCGGACGCTGCTTTGGCGGCGAGTATTTTTCATTACAATGAGATTGCGATTCCCGCACTAAAGCAGTATTTGGCAACGCAAAATATTCCCGTGCGAATCTAGGGCAAATCTAAAGGGCGATAAAATGTTTATCTGTGCGAGGGGCGAAAACTTTAGCTTTGCCAAAGATATTGGCGTGGGGCTTGTCGAATCCGCTATTGAGCTAACCGCGCTTATCTTGCGCGAAAATCCTAAATTTTTGATTTTTATCGGTAGCGCGGGAGCTTATGATAAGGGCGTAAATCTGCTTGATATTTTTGTCAGCAATTCCGCCACACAAATCGAATCATCTTTTGCCAAAGGCGAATCCTACACGCCACTAGATAATAAAATCGAAATTGTTTCATATGAAACATTGCAAAATCAAAGCGCGGATTCGAGCAAAAATTTTGGCAAGGATTCGAGTGCGAATCTTAGCGCGGATTTTGGCGCGAATCCCACCACGAATCTTAATGCGATTTTAGATTCGCAAAATTTTTCACGCGCGATTGTCAATAGTGGCACCTATATTTGCACGGACGAAATTTTCGCTGAGAAAATGACAAACGCTGGAATCGCCCTAGAAAATATGGAATTTTTCGCCGTGCTAAAAACGGCGGATTATTTTAAGATTCCCGCACTTGGAATCTTTTGCGTAACGAATTATTGCGACAAAAACGCACATAGCGATTTTTTGGCAAATCACAAAGAGGCACAAAAATTACTCGAATCCAATGCACGAGCGATTCAAGGCAGAGGCATTTTATGACAAATATCTTTGATTTTAGCCTTGATGAGCTAAAGGCGATTTTAAATCCGTCATTTCGCGCAAAGCAAGTTTGGCGGTGGCTGTATATCAACTACGAAAACGATTTTAATATGATGATAAATATTCCCAAAGATTTGCGCCAAAAATTGAGCCAAAATTTTAGCGCGAAAAATTTACACATTGAGATAATCCAAAAGAGCGGTGATGGCACAAAAAAATATCTTTTTCGCACAAATGACAACCAAACCTTTGAATCTGTCCTACTAAAAATGCGCGAAAAGCAAAGCGATGAAAATGGCAAGATTGTCGCTAGTGAAAAATGGACGATTTGCGTTAGCTCACAAATCGGGTGCAAAATCGGGTGCAGATTTTGCAAGACGGCGGAGGGCGGATTTAAGCGCAATCTAAGTGCGGGAGAGATTGTCGAGCAAATCGTGGCAATCAAGCGGGATAATGAGATTCCCCCGCAAAAGCGCGTAAATATCGTGTATATGGGTATGGGCGAACCGCTGGATAATTTTGAGTGCGTGGTAAAGGCGATTAAAATCATCGCCCACATTGACGGGCTATCTATTTCGCCAAAACGGCAGACGATTTCCACAAGTGGCATTTCGCCGATGATTGACGCGCTGGGAAATTTGGACTTGGGTGTGAATCTTGCCATTTCGCTTCACGCCGTCAGCAACGAATCGCGCAATAAACTTATGCCGATAAACAAGGCATATAATATTGAGAGTATCATTGAGAGCGTGAGGCGATTTCCCATAAATACGCGCAAACGCGTAATGTTTGAATATCTAATGATAAAGGATATAAACGATGATTTGGCAAATGCAAAGGCTTTGGTGCGACTACTAAATGGCATAAATGCAAAGGTGAATATCATTTTGTTTAATCCCTTTGTCGGCTCGAAATTTGCGCGTCCGTCAATGGAATCTGCGAATAATTTTGCGGACTTTTTGATAAGCAAGGGCATTATGGCTACGATTCGCGAATCAAAGGGTGCGGATATTGACGCAGCGTGCGGACAGCTAAAATATAGGCGGGATTCAAGTAAAGATTCGCACAAAGATTCGGCGATTGATTTGGGTGTGGAATCTAAACGCGATTTTGCGAATCAAAAATAAATGTTTCATATGAAACCTTATAAAATGTAACGGAGCGAAAATGATTTTAGATTATATTATGTTTATATTTTTGGGCGTGGTTTTTGCGGTGGGAATCGTATCATTTTTATTTTACGCCTACAAAAAATAGGGCGCGAAAATGGCGACTTTAAAAGCAAAAATCGCATTCAAAGGCGCGAAATGCTAGTGCATATTTGTTGCTCTGTGGATAGCCACTATTTTTTGCAAGAGCTACGCAAAATTTATCCACGCGAAAACCTCATCGGCTTTTTTTACAATCCCAATATCCACCCGCGCGATGAATATGATTTGCGATTGCAAGATGTCCGCCGAAGTTGTGAAAAACTAAAAATCCCACTCAT
>JBNMHH010000281.1:0-2387 GCA_050872665.1 Helicobacteraceae bacterium | reverse complement strand
GGCAAGGCGCATTTGCGTTTGGGCGAACTTATCGTGCCGTTAGAAGACGCATTAGAATTTTATTTAAAATAATGGAGGCGCAACAATGAATACAACACTTTATAACGGATACAGCGGGATTAAAACACATCAATTTGGGCTAGATTCAACGGCAAATAATATCGCAAATATCAATACCACAGGCTACCGCGCGAATCTACCCGAATTTCAAAGCCTTTTTTCCACCGCGCTAAATATGGCAAATCCCACTTCGCCTGTGAAAAGCGATATGAATTACGGCTCGACAAAAGCGTCAAATGCGATTTCAAACAATGACGGCACTTACAAAGAAAGCGATGAGGAATTTAGCGTGGCTTACGCTGGAAAAGGGTGGTTTGTCGTGGGGGACAATGAAAACACAAACTTCAAAGGCGATGTGCAAAAAGGCGTGTATTTCACGCGAGACGGCTCATTTAGCCGTGATGCGGAGGGCTATGTCGTAAATAGCGCGGGGTATTATATGCTAGGCGTGGATTTGGGGAAAATCAAAGATGGCGTATTTATTAGCGATAGCACAAATGATGAGGAAAACCTAGCCGTAGGCGAAATCAAGCCATTGCAGATTCCCCAAGATTTGCACTATGGTCCCACAGAGACTACGAGTGTGGCGTTAGCGGTGAATCTAAATAGCAATACAAGCGAGATTCCCACCTATAAAATCTTTGAATTAGAAAATGGCAAGGTAGATGAAACCGCGCTGTTAAATGAGGACATAAACGCGCTTGTGGTAAATATAGAGAATTTCAACGCGCCTGTTTATGGCGAGGGGACAATCAAAATCACTAAAAATAACGAAACCACCACGCACGACTTTAAATACGGCGATTTTAAGACAATTAGCGAGTTGAAAAATGCGATTGCTGACAAAACAGGCTTGGTGTTAGACTTTGTGAGAGATTCAAATGGCGATGTGGATAAAAATCTCATCTTAGAGCTAATGCCAAAAGAGCCAGAGGCGATGAATATTAGCGTTAGTGGGCGACTTTTTGAGCGACTTGGGCTGAAAGGCGACAAAGAGCTAAATAACTTTAATATCCCTAAATTTGAGGACAAAAAGTCTTATAAAGCAAATGATTTGGTGAATCTAAATGGCGCAATTTTCCAGCGAATCGAAACGGACGGCGCGAGTAATCCGCTTGATGATATGACTTCGTGGATTTTGGTGGATTCTACGGGCGTGGCGCAATTTGAGGGCGAAAAATACAATAAAATGAATGAATTAGTCGAATATGAGGGCAAAATCTATCGCAAAGTCGCAGAGGGCGATGATATTCCTGCGGAGGATTCGAGCGTTTGGGATTTGATAGGCGATGACGCTGCGCTAGAGATAGTCGAATTTAAAAGTGGCGAATCCTACCCGCGCAATAGCTTTGTGGATTACAATAATCACATTTATCAAAAGATTAGCGATGATTCGACTGCGGATTCAACCAAAATGCCAGATAACGATAGGGCAAATTGGAAGCTAGTAAATAATGACACTTTTTTAAGCGACAAAATCGCGGTGGCAAACTACAAAACTACGACAGATATTTTCAATGATAGTGGCGATAAGCTAGTGATTATCTCACAATATATTTTAAGCCAAAATGCGCCAGATTCGCAGGTGTGGAATGTCAAAAGTGGCGTTTATGACAAAACGGGCAAAGTGCTACTAAGCGAGGAAGTCGCGCATAATATCACATTTGACAAAGACGGCAAAGCGGTGAGTGAGCCTATCGAGCTTATTTATGATGATAAGGTGGTAAGTTACAGCATCGCAGGTAGCCCCAAAAAGGAAAGTGGCAATGCGAGTTATGTGGATTCGGGTGTGATGGATTTGGATAAAGACGGCACACAAAAAGGCGAACTCGCCCATATCGGTATCGATAATGACGGAATTATCAATCTATCTTTTAGCAACGGCATTACCGAAAAAATGGGGCGCGTGGGCGTTGTGGCGTTTGTCAATGATAAGGGTTTGCAAAAAGTCGGTGGCAATCTCTTTGAAATGGCAGGATATTTACGAGACGGCGAGGACGCGCTACCTGCGAGTGGTGCGCCACTAATTGGGTGGGACGAAAAAGGTGCATTGCGATTTGGGCAGATTTTGCATAAATATTTGGAGACTAGCAATGTCAATCCAGCAGACGCGATGACGGACTTAATCGTATATCAGCGAGGATATTCGATGAATGCAAAGGCTTTTACGACAGGCGATGATTTGATTAAGGAAGCGATAAATCTAAAACGCTAAAGTCGCTAGTTTGGCAATTTGTTCTGGGGTAATCATTTGCGTTATTTTGGCACAAAATTTCGCTCAATGGACGCCCAAGTCCTATTTCGCTCATTTCATACAAAAATAATCC
>JBNMHH010000280.1:0-2392 GCA_050872665.1 Helicobacteraceae bacterium | reverse complement strand
GAATGATTTTAGGGGATTTTACTTTTAAAATGGATACTTCGCTACACTGCGTTCCGCTCAGTATGACGAAAATATTTGGATTGCCACGAAAATTCTATGAATTTTCTCGCAATGACTGATCAAAAAGAGTCGTCATACTGAGGGCAATAGCCCGAGTATCCATTTTAGTGATTCGCGAATTACTTGCGATTCGCTCACTTTAGGCGAATCTACGATTCGCCTCGCAATGACGAGATATGGCGCTGTTTGGATTACTTTAGCAAAATAAGTGATTCCATAAAATGTCAAGCATTTACGCCCCTATTCGCCTAAGCATTTTGTGCTACAAAAATATTTATTGCCCTTTTTTATCGCCTCATCTTTGGATATGTATGTCCCGCAGGTGGCGCATTCCACCATTTCAAAGGAAATTTCATCGCTATTTTGCGCGTCATTTTTCACGCTCTTTTTTCTAAAAAATAGAAAATATATCGCTATGATTATGCCTAAAAATATCAGTAATTTTCCCATTTTCTACCTCCCATTATTTTTGCTTTTTGCATATTCTAATGCTTCGCTTTTGGATTTGTAAAAATAAAATATTTTTGAAAGATTGTCGCCTTGCGATTCGCTATTTTTCGCCTCATCACCAAATTCATTCGCACTTTTATAAAATAAAAAATATCCGTTATTTGACAATAAATGCGCTGATATTTTTATGATATTTTCCGCTTTATCTACCGCGCGAGAAGTGATTAAATCAATATTTTGCGTGAGATTCACACTCTCTACGCGCTCTTTTAAAATCTCCACATTTTTTAGCCTCAAACGCATTGAAATTATTTTCAAAAAACTTGCTTTTTTTGCATTTGGCTCGACAAGCACAAAATTTTTATCACTATTGTAAATCGCCAAAGGAATCGCAGGAAATCCACAGCCACTGCCAATATCCACCGCATTTGTAAAATCATTTATAAACTCCATAGGACGCAGTGAATCGGCAATATTTTGCATAATATCATTTGTGGTTTTGTAGCCTGTGATATTATGCGTTTTGCTCCATAGCAATAGCTCATCGCAAAAAAATTCAAAAGATTGCTTGTGCGAATCTAATAAATTACTTATATTTTTCATAATATCAACCTACAATATTAACATTCCATCGCCATAAGAGTAAAATTTATATTCTAAATCTTGGGCGATTTGATAGATTTCTAGCGTTTTCTCAATACCGATAAATCCCGCTACAAGCATAATTAGCGTGGATTTTGGCAGATGAAAATTCGTCAAAATATGCGAAGTTTTTATGGGCGGATTTAGTGGATTGATAAATATATCACACGCGCCTCCAAAGTCTCTACTAAAATTTTGCAAGTTTTTTGCCAAATATTCCACACATCTTGTCGCAGTCGTCCCCACGCACAAAATTTCACTCGCATTCATAATCGCATTTGCCGAATCACACGGAACAAAAAAGCTCTCTTTGTGCATTTTATGCGCCGTAATGTCGCGTGTCTCCACGCCAAAAAATGTCCCAGCCCCGATATGTAGGCTCACAAAGCAGTGCGGACGCTTTGCAATAATTTTCATATCGTTTTTGCTAAAATGCAGACTTGCCGTGGGCGCGGCGATTGAGCCGATATTTTTGGCGAAAATGCTTTGATAGTCGTTGCTATCGGATTCGCTATCCGTTCTTTTAATGTAAGGCGGGAGCGGAATATGCCCGTGAATCTCCAAAAACGCCATTAGCGCGGGAAAATCCATTTTTTTAAAATCACTCGAATCTAAATTTGGCGAATCTAACTTGCGCGAATCCACATTTCGCCCCAAATCGCTCGAATCTAAATCGCGTGAATCTAAATTTTGCAAATCGCCCAAATCTCCACCGCGCAACGATTCATAAAATTCCACGATTCTAAGCCCATTTTCGTGCAATTCCACCACTTTTGCCACCACGCCACCGCTAAAAATCACCCAATCGCCCATTCTAACTTTTCCGCGAATCTGCACCCAAAATCGCCCACATTCATCGCATTTGCTATGATACAAAAGCTCGATTTTCGCGCCACTAGGCTTTGCGCCGTAGATTCGCGCACGAATGACTTTACTATCATTTAGCACGATTAGGCACTTTGGCGGGACAAAATCCCAAAGCCGCGCAAATGTCGTGTGCGTGATTTTATCACTTGCCCTATCATACACCAAAAGTTTCGCCGCGCTTTTGGGGGAAGTGGGCTTTTGGGCGATGAGGCGCGAATCTAGCGCGTAATCATAGCTACTCAAATCTTTGGGATTTTTTTGCAACGGCGGATTTGCCCCGCTCATCGCATTTATCACAAAACTACTCATCATCTTGTGGCTCGGGATTTACGAAGCGGACGATGATTATGGATATGCCATAGAGCAAGATGAG
>JBNMHH010000279.1:0-2407 GCA_050872665.1 Helicobacteraceae bacterium | reverse complement strand
ATATGCTTTGCCACAAAGGGCGCGATTTCCTTAAACGCCTCTATGTAGCCACTCATTGAGGTATTGACATTAAGCGCGATTGCTACTTCTTTTGTGGGATTTTTGCTAAGCCACACGCCAAAATCGCCATTGCGAAAGTTGGCAATCTTAAAGCCCTGCTTCTCACATACAGCTTTGATTTCAAGTGTATTTGATTCTATAAGATTATAAGAGATTTTCCTATCGGCACTCATATAGAGATTTTGAGTATTATCAAAGATTCCACCATATAGCACACTGCCATTAAACGCGATAGCGCGAGTTTTTGCGTCTGTGTATTTTGTGGTATCGATTATGCTTTGATTCCTCGCATTTATCGTGCTTTTGGGTGAAGCACTTCGTGGAGTAATTTGCGCTCCACCCTTACTACAATCCGCACCATAGATAAGCGCGTGTAGTTCTTTATCTATATAGGCTTCATCGATTTTATCATCTATATCTTGCGCGTGAATCGTTACAATGCTAAAAATCACACATACAATTAAAAATTTTCTTATCATTTTATACCTCGCTTTTAGTGTTATTTCCGTCCGTCTTCTAGGACTTTGTGGCTTCCATTTTTATCAAACTCAACCACAACATAAGGCAGTCCTTGCTTGTTTAGCTCTACCATAAATGGGTCGGGATTATTTTGCTCCATATTCCACACCCCCGCTCCCTGCGTTGTCTCTTGGGGAATTTCGCGGGAGTTTGCCACTCGCTTCGTCAATAGACTATCAGTCTTATTTTCCTCGCTCGTGGCTTCACAACCCACGAACTTCCCGCAAGATACTTCCGCAGGATTTTTATTTAATTCCACCGCATTATCACACCCCTGCCATTCCCCACCTTTTGGCATATCAGCGTTATTTGCATTATTTGCCGTTTTTTCGCACCCCACGCCCCATTTGCCCTCGCATATCAGCTTCGCCCCTATCATCGCAGGCACGCCTGTGGTGTAGCTCACCCCTTGTGCGCCCACTTCGGCGTAGCATTCCTCGTGTGTGCAAATGTTATAAATGTAGATTACGCGCTCCTTGCCGTCTTTCATACCCTTTATGTAGCAGCCGATATGTGTCTGCCCTTTGGTGCGCGGGGCGAGACTTGCGGGGTCTGGCAAAAGTGTTTTTAGCACTTCTATTGGCACGATTTTGCCTCCCTTGTGTGCCACCTCATCGATTCGCAATAAGCCCACATTCTCCAAGCACTTCATATGCGTGAGATAGCTCTCCCCAAATGTCATAAAAAAGCGGATTTTGCGTAGTCCCTTGATATTGCGCACTAAGGATTCTAGCTCCTCGTGGTAAAGGAGGTAGCTATTTTTCACGCCCACGCCTAGATAATCCCACTCTTTCATCAACGCCAAAGGCGCAATGTCCCTCCACTGCCCATTAAAATACGACACATTTTGCAAATCCTGCGTATTTGATTCAAGCGCGAAATGCTTTTCCTCTCTCTCAAATTTACGATAAATTTTATCCTCGCTTAAATCTGGGTTTAGGGCTAGATTCGATTGCAAACTCACCGAATCTTCGCCCTCTTTTATCCAATATCGCGCTTTAGAGCTAACTTCGCGCAAATTTATTTCAGGGTTAAAATTTGTCGCAAACGCATATCCGTGGTCTCCCGCGTTGCAATCCAAAATATCGATAGTGTGAATCTCATCAAAATAGTGCTTTTGCGCGTATGCACAAAAGACATTGGTAACCCCCGGGTCAAAGCCACTTCCCAAAAGCGCGAAAATCCCCGCTTGTTTGTAGCGCGTATCATAAGCCCACTGCTCCTTATACTCAAAGTGCGCGTTGTCTGGGTGCTCGTAGTTTGCGGTATCAAGGTAGTGCGTCTTTGTGCGCAAACACGCCTCCATAATCGCCAAATCTTGATAAGGCAATGCCACATTTACCACGAGCTTTGGG
The DNA here is from genome assembly GCA_050872665.1 of Helicobacteraceae bacterium. GTDB lineage: Bacteria > Campylobacterota > Campylobacteria > Campylobacterales > Helicobacteraceae > NHYM01. The sequence continues at coordinate 473 of JBNMHH010000279.1, read as the reverse complement.
CGGTATTTCTCTATCAAAGCCACCACAGATTCGACATTATCAGCATCAACTTCATCGATTTCAATCTCTCCAAAGCCTTTAGCACGGATAGAATCTGCGATTGCTTGGCATTTAGATAAAGTGCGCGAAGCAAGGACGATTTTTGAAAAAATACCACCAGATTCCGTGCGATTCATCGCCATTTTATGCGCTACTACGCCACCTACGCCACCTGCTCCGATTTGTAAAACACACGCCATTTTGCGCCTCCATTTATTTAATAGATTTACGCATTTTAGCAAAATTTGCGTTTTATTTCTCTACCCCACGATTCCAAAGTAAAAAATCGCCCCAATCACCACAGGCACGACAAATTTCACATAATAAAACCACACTTTTATCCACTTGCTTTGAATTTTGCCGTTGTTGCTAATCTCATCTATCGCCTTATCTTTCATCACCCACCCCACATACACACAGCACAAAAACGCCGT
>JBNMHH010000278.1:0-2436 GCA_050872665.1 Helicobacteraceae bacterium | reverse complement strand
GTGGCACTTGTTTTTATCTACAAAACGGCGCGATTAGTAATGCCGAATCTTTGGGCGAAATTTGCGATTCTTACGATGATAATTAGCTTTCAGGGCAATGACCAGCCGTGGTTTAATCATATCTTTATGAGTTTTGTTGCGGTGGGGATTTACTTTCTATGCGCGTATATTAGGGACAAAAAAGCGTGGCGACTTGTCGCGCTTGGATTTGTCATCTTTTGTCTGCCGTATATGCGTCAGCAAGGGCTTGTGATACTATCTGTGTTTTTTGTGATTCCTATTATTTTATACAATGTGAGTGCGATTAGCCAAAGGGCGTATAGAGAGATTTTGCGCGTGGTGCTAATCTCATTTTTGTGCTTTAATGTGGCGTTTTTAGCGTTTGTGTTTTTAAGAAATGGCTTTGAGGGGCTAGAGATTTTATACTCATCGCTTTTGCCTTTAGTCTCTATGGCACAGCCTATGCAGGGCTACCCAGCGGACTTTGCAAATATGGCAGCGCATATTTTTAACTACACTAGCAATGATGACACTTGGCACGGGCGGATTATGCAAAATATGCGCTATTGGCTAGTTGTCTTTATCCCGTGCATTTATTTTGCGTTTCGTTTGCTTATTTTATATTTCAGCAAACAAGCGATTTTAAATGAGGACAGCATTAAGTTTATCACCGCGCTAATCACGCTTTCTACGATTGTTTTCAACTATCCCATACAAGAGGACGCGCGAATGAAAGTGCAGTGTATGGTGGGAATTTGGCTATTTATCGATGCCCTGCGCCTATCTTGTTACAATAAGGGCGCGAAAATCACTTCGCTTTTGGCAATCGCGGTGATTTTCCTAGCGATTCACAATCTAAAATTGCGCCAATATAGCGAGGCATTTAAGTGGAACTACTACAACACGCTTTTACGCACCAAGCAAAATCACACACGAATGCCTTTAGATTCGCCTTATGCGAATCTCATCGTAAAAAATGAATACGCAAATGACAAGTTAGATTCGCTAACAAAATTGCGCGAATACAGCGCGAAAAATCCGCAAAAAAGCATTATTTTTGATGGCGAATTAGAAAGCATTGCCTCAAATTTCCCGCTACTTTTTTATGGTGGCAATATCGCACTCGCGCATAAATTCCCCTACTACTATCAAATCTATGATAGGGCGAAATTTATGCCAGACATAAATGAGCGATTCGCCAAATATGTCGAGCAAAATAAGCCGATTATTTTGGGTTGCAAGGACACTTACGCCACAAATGGAAAGGCTTTGGGTGTGCTTGATAAAGTCAAAGGCTATGAAGTGCTAAAATCGTTAGGCAGTGGCAAATGTGGCATTTTTGTGCCAAAAGATGAAAAAAGTGGCGCGAATCGAGCGAATCGCTCAAATCGCACGAATCGTTTGCAATCAAAAAAATAAGGAGAGTAAATAATGCTAAGTTTTAGTGATATATTATTAAAATTACAAGATTTTTGGAAAAATGAGGGCTGTTTGCTTTTGCAACCCTATGACATTCCAGCAGGTGCGGGGACATTTCACCCTGCGACACTTTTGCGCTCATTAGATTCGGGTGATTGGAGTGTGGCTTATGTCGCGCCCTCACGGCGTCCCACAGACGGGCGATATGGGGATAATCCAAATCGCTTGGGAAGTTATTATCAATTCCAAGTGCTAATCAAACCAAGCCCACAAAATATACAAGAAATTTATCTAAAAAGCCTAGAAGTGCTAGGAATCGACACAAAAGCACACGACATTCGATTCATCGAGGATAATTGGGAGTCGCCTACGCTGGGCGCGTGGGGGCTTGGCTGGGAAGTGTGGCTAGATGGAATGGAAATCACGCAATTTACATATTTTCAGCAAGTAGGTGGCTTGGAGTGCCACCCCACGCCCATTGAAATTACCTACGGCGTGGAGAGATTGGCAATGTATATCCAAAATAAGCAAAGCGTTTTTGACATAGTTTTTAGTGAAAATAATGGCAAAATCGTTTCTTACGCAGATGTGCATAAGCGCGGTGAACGGGAATTTTCGGCGTATCATTTTGAGGTGGCAGACACTAATATGCTATTTTTGCTTTTTGATAAATTTAAAGCAGAGGCAAAGTCTGCGCTCCGTGCGAATCTCCCGCTCCCAGCGTATGATTGCACGATGGCGTGTTCGCATTTTTTTAATGTGCTAGATGCAAGGGGTGCCATTAGCGTAACGCAAAGGCAGGATTATATCTTGCAGATTCGCGAGATTGCCAAAGAATGCGCGGTTATGTATAAAGGCTAAAAGCGCGAATCTTTAGGCGAATCTTTGCAAAAAAATAAGTGATTTTGTAGTAAAATGTGCGTTTTTATTTAGATTTAAGGCTATATTTTTGGATAGGAAATTATTTTATTTAGTCTCATTTTTGCTAAGTTTTAGCGTTGTGCTGTCCTATTCGCT
>JBNMHH010000277.1:0-2440 GCA_050872665.1 Helicobacteraceae bacterium | reverse complement strand
GCCTCAAGCGCAAGTCGCGATGTGATGAGCCTCACAAAAGATAAAGCGCAAAAACTTAGTGCTGGGCAAATGCTATTTTTCTCGCTTAAGAATTTGGGGCGCAAAAGCGAAGCCCTAAGCGTCTTTAATGAGCTAGTCAAACTATCTCCGCAAAATGTCGCTCTAATCCCGCTGTATAAGGAAATGCTAGATTACGCGCTAAATGATAATGATAATATCGCGGTGGAAAAATATGCTAAAGATTTGATTGCCCTGCAAAATCGCCACAAAGTCTATGAATTTTCGCCCTTTGCGGAGCTAAGCTATGCTGATGTGCTTTTTAGCGATAATCGCTTTAGCGCAATGCTAAAGGTGCTAGAAAATCTGCATAATGCAAATAGTGCCGAATCGCAAAAGGCGTATTATCTGCGTGGCTCGGCACTCTATGAGTTGGGCAATACAAAAGGGGCAAAGGCAGAATTTGAAAAATGCGTCCAAATAAATGGCGATTTTAGTGCGCTGTGTGGGGAAGTGCTAGATAGATTATAATTGCCATTTTGTAGTAATAGCAGTTGTAAAATGGCGATAATTGTGGCAATTAAAAAATCTATTTTTTGCAGATATACACAAATGCAGGTGGGATATTTAGCACCACGCTTTTTGAAGTGCGCACTTCGCCAAATCGCTTGTAAAGTTTGCGCTTAAAGACTTTCGCACTCGGCAGTGGCGAATGATAAGCAAATGTATTAAAGTATCCGCCCACGCCCAGCGCATTATAGACACTTTTTAGCATAATACTTTGCTCTCTTATGCTTAAAAACGACCAAGGAATCCCACTTATAATCACATCGGCACTAGCCATATCACGCGCTTTCATCATCGCGCTTAAATCTTTTGCCGAGCCTAGCACAATATCAAGATTGGGGAATTTGCCCTTTAGCTCACGCGCAATATTTGGGTTAATCTCCACAGCGAAAAACTTCGCATTTGGCGACTTTTTACGCAAAATCACTTGCGTAAAAGCCCCACCACCAGCGCCAATCTCAATGATATTTTTCGCGCATTCTATATTCGCACCCTGCGTGATGACTTCGGAGAGCATTTTGGAGCTTTGGCACAATGCGCCTGTCGTCTTTGGGTGGCGAATGTAATGCAATAAAAACATAAAATTCCTTTGAAAAAATAAACGAAATTATAGCACGAATCCGCCATAAAAAATTATAAATTATATGAATCGCTGATAATGAAAGTCAAAAAGTGGTGTGCCCAGAGGGATTCAAACCCCCGACCTACAGGACCGCAACCTATTGCTCTATTCAGCTGAGCTATGGGCACAAAAAATAAAACGCAAATTATATCTATTTAACTTTAGATTTTGCTTTAAGATTTGAAAAATCTATAAAAAATTATTGTAAGTCATTAGATTTTTCTATTCGTGCGTTATGTAGCGATTCGGCACTATTTGCAGTTGCGTTTGGATTACTGCTAAGGCTTTGACTTTCATCATTTGCTGCAAATTCACTTGATTCACCTATGTTTGTAATGGGCGAAATTTGCACATAAGCGGTATCTTTCGTGGCGAAATATAGCGCGATTATGCCTAAAATAATAGCAATCGATGATGCGATTAAAATCGATAGCTTCGCTAAAACCATTTGCTCCTCGCTGTCAAAGGCGAGTCCAGCCACGAAAATCGACATTGTGAATCCTATGCCAGATAACACGCCCACAGCCATAATGTGCTTGTAAGTAAGCCCTGTGGGGCGCACGGAGATATTTAGCTTTTCGCCGATAAATGAAAATACCACGATTCCTAGCGGTTTTCCAACCACAAGCCCCAAAATCGTTCCCCATAAAATGCCATCTACGCTTAGATTCACGCTATCATTTATGCTAACCCCAGCATTCAAAAACGCAAACACAGGCACGATGAAATAAGCGCAAATGGGTTGCAAAATCAGCTCCATTTTCACAAGCGGATTTTGCGCGTAGCTCGAGTATTTGGCGATTGTATCAAGCATATGCACTTGCTTACTTGTCTCTTGAATGTCGATTTTTTTATTCGTATCTTGGCGAAAAAAGTTGATGATTCCGCCAAAAAAGTCATACAAAAAGCCACGATTCGCGCTATCGTCCTTTGGCAACTGCGATGAGCCTTCTTTCAAAAGCATTTTATTCCATTCCTCAAGCATATTTAGAATGCTGACAAAATATTTTTTGCGAATATTTGAACGCCCGGGGATTGCAAACGCCAAAATCACTCCCGCGATTGTAGCGTGAATCCCGCTGTTATAAATGGCAATCCACAGCAATATTCCCACAAAAATGTAGCTTATCAAATATTTCGTATCCTTGTAGTTTAGGTAAATCAGCATACACACGAGAATCCCAGCGATTGTAAGCCAATCCAAGCTAAGATTTTCCGTGTAAAGAAATGCGATGACTAAAATCGCGCCCAAGT
>JBNMHH010000276.1:0-2451 GCA_050872665.1 Helicobacteraceae bacterium | reverse complement strand
CTTTAAGCGAAACAAAAAGCACGAATCTAACAAAAAAATCCGCACAAAGTGCGAATCATTGCAAAAGTTTTTGCTTCGTTTTGCTTTCGCAAAACGAAGAAACCCCCTCTACTCTTTATTTCTTTTCCACGCGCTCAATGATTTCGGCGTCAATTATATCGCTATTTTCGCGCGAATCGCGTAAAAAGTCAAATCCTTTGCCAAAATCGCTTTCAAATTTTTCACCAAAGTCATTGCGCAAATCCCTTTCATTTGCCTTAAAAAATAGCGACATTACAAAAAATGTCAGCCCCAAAATATCGCTTAGCACAAAGGGCAAAATCAGCATTATCCCGCCCAAAAAGCGCAGTATGCTACGCCCCAAAAAGCTACTCACGCTTAGGTTAAATGTCATAATGTTTCGCAGTGATTCGCTCATCACGCTAAATTGCGAGGCTAGGATACCAAGCCCAAGCAACGCACTCACCGCAATTTCTGCCACAAAGAGCCAAAATCCGCTCATTTCCACCACTCTTATGACTAAATAAAATTCCACCGCAATGTATGCCAAAAAGATTAAAAATCGCATTTTGCCCCCTAAAATCCCAATGATTCGCCCTAAGGATTCGCGCTTTGATTTGTGATTCGCGCCATAATCTCGCTTACACACACGCCCGAATCTATCGATTCGCGCGATAAATCTGCACGATTCACAATCTCTACTTTGCCATTTTGCAATTCCTTGCCGATGATAAGCGCGAATCTAACCCCCATTAGCTCAAAATCTGCCATTTTCACGCCAAATCGCTCATTTCTATCATCTAGCACAATCTCGCTATTTCCGCATTTAGCGCAAATCTCATCATAGATTTTATGCGCGAAATCCACTTCATTGGCATTTTTTGTATTTGAGATGATAATGCTAAGCGCAAAAGGTGCGACATTGCCCCAAATCGCACCCTTGCTATCGCTCTTTTGCTCCAAAATCGCAGGTAGGATTCGCGACACGCCAATCCCATAACAGCCCATTTCAAAGGGCTTTGCCTTGCCATTGCTATCCAAAAAAGTCGCTTCTAGTGGCTCACTATATCGCGTCCCTAACTTAAAAATATGCCCGATTTCAATGCCTTTGGTAATATCGAGTTTGCCCCCACATTTTGGGCAGAAATCGCCCTTTTTGACTTCCACCAAATCCGCATATTGCAAATCGCTAAATGTGCCTAAATCCACGCCCACAAAGTGATAGTCCTTTTCATTCGCGCCACAGGTGAGATTCGCGCTGTCTTTTAGCTCGTTGTCAAAGTAAATGTAGGGCGATTTTGTGATATTTTGTAATCCGTAAGCACCGATGAATCCGCTAAATAGCCCAAGCGATTCTAACTCATTTTTGGATAAATCCACTAAATCTATGGCGTTTGGGACGGCGTTTAGGGCTTTGGTGAGATTCAAATCATCGCAACCACGCACAAAAAAGAAACAAGGCGCACTCAATTCGCTCTTGGGTGCATTTTGTGGAGATTTGCCAAATTTCGAGTAGTGTTCGCAGACATCAAGTCTAGTCTCATCACTCAAAACGAAGTTTCCTTGAAAATTTGGCAAAAACTCCGCAACCTCCACCGCAATCCCTTCGATTGTTTGTTGCGCTGGATTCGCAGATTCGCCGTTTTCAGATTCTGCAATTCTAGTATCTTGCGCGAGATTCGTGGGTTGCGCAGAAAAATCCGAATGAGATAAGACTTGTTGTCTATCGATTGAGGATTTTTCAAGCTCCCGCGAAGATTGCGTAAGAGACGAATTGCACCCAAATATAGCCTTTTTTGCTACACATTTAATTGTGTAATATGAATCTATCTTTAAAAACTCGCACAAATCCTTAATAGTCGTAATATTTGGCGTGTAAAATTTCGCAAATTCCGCTTGTGGCGCGGGGCTAGTATTTGGCGCAGTTTTTGGCGCACGAGTCGCCGCTTCCACATTTGCCGCGTAGTCGCATTTTTCGCACACCACAATATCATCTTCACCAGAATCCGCAAGAACCATAAATTCCTTACTTCCGCTTCCGCCTATCGCCCCGCTATCCGCCTCTACAACACGATATTTCACACCCAGCCTATCAAAAATATTTTTGTAAGTCTGCTCCATAAGCGCGAACTCTCTATCCAAGTCCGCTTTGTCGGCGTGAAAACTATATCCGTCCTTCATCACAAATTCACGCGCACGCATTAGCCCAAAGCGCGGACGAATCTCATCGCGGAATTTTATGTGAATCTGATAGAGATTTAAGGGCAGTTGCTTGTAGCTTTTCACTAGCCCTTGGACGCAATCCACGACAGACTCCTCGTGCGTGGGTCCTAGCACAAAGTCATTGTCCTTTCTATCCTTAAAGACGAGCAATTCCTTGCCATATTTGTCGAATCGCTTGGATTGTCGCCACAAATCCGCAGGTGTTACAAAGCCCAAGCGCACTTCGTT
>JBNMHH010000275.1:0-2491 GCA_050872665.1 Helicobacteraceae bacterium | reverse complement strand
TTTTGAAAGCCGAACCGCGCTTGATTAGATTCTTTTTGAGTTTGAATCGCTTCGCCGCACCGCGATTTGTCTTCATCTTAGGCATTGCACTCTCCTTTTTTAAAATAAAATCGCAATCCTATCATAAAAATGCAAAATCTTATCTTAAAAGATTTGTAAAATTGCCTAAAATCATAATTCACGCATTTTTGTAAAATTCCCTCACAATCTCCCTATCATCAAAGGGGATTTTTTTGTCCCCGATGATTTGATAGGTTTCATCGCCTTTGCCAAGTATTAGCAAAATCTCATCATCGCTTAATGCGCCAAGCGCAGTGATTATCGCCTTTTTGCGATTCGCCTCCACCACAACTTTATTTTTATTGCCAATCCCGCCTAAAATCTCATTTATTATATCCTCTGCGTTTTCATCGCGCGGATTGTCGCTTGTGAGATAGATTTTTTGTGCGTAGATTTCAGCAATTTTGCCCATTTTGGGGCGTTTTGTCTTATCTCTATTCCCACCTGCGCCAAAGAGTGCGACTATCTTTTCGCCCAAAAACGCCTCAAAGACATTTTGCATTCCCTCCGCTGTGTGGGCGAAATCCACTACCACAAGAGGTTTTTTATGCACCACTTGAAGTCTCCCCTCCACACCGCCAAATTCTCCTAACGACTGCGCGATTTGCTCTAAGCTAAAATCTTTTAGCACGATTCGCACCGCCGCGATTGCACAAATAAGATTGTAGAGATTATATTTGCCTGTTAGGGCGGATTCTATGCTGACGCGCGTGGAAGATTTGGCGCGAAAATCATTCCACGAAATCATTGCGTGGATATTGGGGCGCAAACCAAATGCCTCGACTTTGAGATTTGCGATATTTTCAATGCCGTAAGTGTAGGCATTTACGGGGTTGAATCGCGCTAAATCGCAATCCTTATTGATTAACTTTGCGCTATCATCGGCGAAAAACGCATTTTTCGTCTCAATATAATTTTGCAGAGTTTTATGAAAATCCAAATGGTCGCTTTGGATATTTGTCAAAATCTTTAGGGCAAATTCTAGCCCCTCTACGCGCTTTTGTAGAATCGCGTGTGAGCTAACTTCCATTATCACAAAGTCGCATTTTTCGCCTGAGGCGATATGGATAAAATTATACAGCTCAAGCAAAGTGGGCGTGGTAAGCCCCTTTGGCGCGATATTTGTATCATTCATAAAAACCCCGCGAGTGCCAATTAGCATTGCCCTAAATCCAAGCGTCAAAAGCATAGAGTAAATGCAACTCGCAGTCGTTGTCTTGCCGTTTGTCCCCGTAACGCCGATGATTTTGGGCGTGTGGAGCAAATATTTTTTTAGCTCTAAAGGCGCAATGACTTTACAGCTAAGATTTTGTGCGTATTTTTCGTTTAACGCCGTTTTTACAAAAATGCTATTTTCATCAATCTCGCTTGTGTTATCCGTGATATTTGTGCCGTTTGCTAGTGTGATTTTCATTTTTTAAATTCCTTAAATCGGCTAATCTTTGTGCGATTCACCACTAGATTCGCGCCCCAAACCTTGCGATTCACGCGAATCCACCGAATCCTTGCTAGAATCTTTCCTCATTTTTTCTAACGCCTTTTTCAAAATCCCCTGAATCTTGCTGTCATAGATTATATCGCCCTCAAGCGTTTCGATATATTGCAGTGAAATATGTGGCAAGTCATTTTCCACTAACAAGTCCAAAAACTCCACGAAATCGCCCTTATTTGTGAAAACAATCTTTGTGCTAAACATAGCGTATTCAAAGATTTTCTTAAAGCTACTCGCGCTTACCATTTTCTTAAAGTCGCTATACAAAATGCCGTCAATATCGTTGATTTTCGCTTCCTCAAAGTCATTTACGAGCGTGGCGAAATGATTGGTATTTCTATCCAAAAGATTTATGATATTTAGGATATTGTCCTCTGCGCCGTTAATCTTTTGCAATTTTAGGATTTGATAATATTCAAAGAGTTTTTGCGCTTGTTCCTCGTTTTCCCCCGCGACATCGCTTAAAAGCACACCGATTTTCGCCTCTTTGTTATTCTCATCATCTAATATCAAGTCATTATACAGGCGCAACGACAGCTCGTAATCCTTTGCCAAAAACGCCTTTTTTGCTTTCGATAATTTCGCTAGTGTTTTTCTATCCAAATTATATTCCTTGCCAAAGATTCCCCCTCCCTTGTTTAAGGGGGCTAGGGGGTGGGTAGAATCCCCTAATTCACACTCACCACTTCAATCTCAGGGTGAATCTCATTGCGCAATGTGCGCTCTATGCCGTTTTTAAGCGTATTGTTGCTACTTGGACAGCCCTTACACGCGCCCTCTAGTCTCACAAAAACCTTACCGTCCTTGATACTATCAAGCGTGATATTCCCGCCATCAAGCAAAATGCTAGGACGCAGTCGCTCTAGCACCCCTTCCACAGGCTCTAAAAGCTCCTCATCGCTAAAAATCATCATCTCTATTCTCCCTAATTTTTGGCGC
>JBNMHH010000274.1:0-2510 GCA_050872665.1 Helicobacteraceae bacterium | reverse complement strand
ATCCATTTTAGAGATTCGTGAATTACCTACGATTTTCTTACTTTGAGCGAATCTGTGTGATTCACTCATTCTCTCTCGTGTCATTGCGTTTTGCGCTTGATTAGATTCACTAGATTTGGATACTTCGCTACGCTCAGTATGACGAAAATTTTGGACTGCTTCGGCTATGCCTCGCAATGATGATTCAGTAGAATCGGCATTTGAATCCGCAAATTCTAAGATTGTGAGTGAATTTTCGTGGTTGTGCGAGGCGAACGAATGAGGCGCACTTTGTGTGCGTTGCAGTGAGTGAGCCGAAGCACTCCGCGAAAAGTCGCCACAAGCTGAATTTGCACTATCCCACGGCGGGTAAATGTAGAATCTTCCACATTGCAACGGCTTTATCCCTTTTTTATACTCCGCTATCCAATCCCTATTTTGCTTTATTTCTATCGTATTTGTAGTTTTAATGGGTTTTTGCCAAATCGCACTAAGATTCGCGCTTAAATCCCCTATATGCGCCAAAAGTGCGTCTATAAATTGCTTACCTTTGCTCGTGCGAATGATAATCTTTGCGCCCTGTATTTCCACCGCCTCGCCACTAAAATCCATAGCCGCGCTTACAAAAATGTCGCTTAATTGCTCCGCTAAACCGCAATCGCTCGAATCTAGCGCAATGCAAACTTCATAATATGTGTCATCTCCGCTATGAGCCGTCATTTACGCCCAAAACTACTTCTAATTTCTCCTTTAACACCTGTGGTGTGAAAGGTTTAACGATATAGTTATTTACACCAGCCTTTAGCGCGGTAATCACTTCTGCTTTTCCGCCCTCTGTGGTTACCATAATGATAGGAATATCCGTAAATCGCCCGTCAGCGCGGACTTTTTTCACTAAATCTAATCCATTCATTTCAGGCATATTCCAATCTGTGATAAGCACTTTGATTCCCTCAACGGAATCCATAATCTCCCACGCTTGAAGTCCGTGCTCAGCTTCTAAAATGTCCTCGTATCCTAGTCTTTGGAGTGTATTTTTGATGATTCGGCGCATCGTGGAGCTATCATCAACGACAAGCAATTTCAAACTATTCTCCTTATTTTCAACTTAAAAATCAAATAAATAAAATATGAAATAATATCATAATTTTTGCCTATATTTTTTAAAAGTTTGTGCTAAATCGATTTTTCCTTCATAAAATGCCTTGCCAACGATGACTCCGTCTATGCCATTTTGTGCCAAAATATCGATTTCCTCCGCACTCTCAAATCCGCCACTTGCGATTGTGGGAATCCCGCAAGATTGGCTAATCTCTTTACTAAAAGAGACATTCACACCGCTTAATGTGCCATCGCGCGAAATGTCCGTGCAGATTATCGCACAAATTGGACTATTTTTAAAATTTTTTGCAAAATCCACCGCATAAATCGCACTATCCTCCGCCCAGCCATTCACGCTAACACAGCCATTTTTAGCGTCAATGCCAATGGCGATAGGGTAGATTCGCGCCATTTCTAGCGCAAAAGTGGGATTTTGCAACGCCACCGAGCCTAAAATCACGCGATTTATGCCTAAATCTAGGTATTTTTTAATAGTTTTTTCATCGCGAATCCCACCACCTAGCTCTATTTTTAAGTTGCAAGATTCTCGGATTTTTTGGATTTGTGCTAAATTTTTAGGGCTTCCTGCAAATGCGCCGTCCAAATCCACTATATGTAGCCACTCTGCGCCCATTTCCTCGAATCTCTTTGCAAATTCGCTTGGCTCTCCATAGATTTTGCAATTTTGCATTTCGCCTTTAAATAATCGCACGGCATTGCCGTCTTTTAAGTCGATTGCTGGAATGATTTGCATTTTGCCTCCGTCATTTTAGATTTATGAAATTTTCTAGTATTTTTAGCCCGATATTCGCACTTTTTTCAGGGTGCGGTTGAATGCCAAAAATATTATCTTTTTGAATGATTGCGCTAAATGTAACGCCATAATCGCAAGTGGCGATAACATTTTCGCTGTGGCGATTTTTCACATAAAAGCTATGCACGAAATACAAAAATGCGCCGTTTGGGACGCTATGTAAGCCCTTTAGTAGAGGCGATTCGCGCATAATTTCAATGCGATTCCATCCCATTTGCGGGATTTTTAGGCTTTCGCTCTTAAATTTTACAACTTCGCCTTTTATTAAGCCAAGCCCACTAAATTCGCCAAATTCATAGCTTTTATCCATCAAAAGTTGCATTCCAAGGCAGATTCCAAGCAAATATTTGCCGCTTTTGGCGAAATCCTTGATTGCTTCGCTCATTCCGCTTTGATTTAAATGTGCTACCGCATCGCCAAATGCCCCCACACCGGGCAAAATTAGCTTATCAAAATTTGATACTTCGCTAGGATTTGAGATGATTTGCGCCTCCGCTCCAAGCGCATTTAGGGCGTTTTTCACGCTACTAAGATTGCCAATGTTGTAGTTTAAAATTGCGATTTTCATCATTTATCCGTGCAAAGAAAATTAAGGTTGCGATTCTAACAAAATTTT
>JBNMHH010000273.1:0-2515 GCA_050872665.1 Helicobacteraceae bacterium | reverse complement strand
GCTAATCAACAGCGGCGTGAATAATATCATCTGCACTCAGCCCTTTGGCTGTCTGCCCAATCATATCGTGGGGCGCGGAATGATGAAAATATTAAAAGAAAAAAATCCGCAAAGCAATATCGTCTCAATCGACTATGACCCCGGCGCACCGCGCGTGAATCAAGAAAACCGCATAAAGCTAATGCTATCAAATGCGAGGGTGTGAAAAATTTCGTCATTGCGAGGCGATTTTAGCAAATCTCCGAAGTAATCCACTGTTTTCGTCATTGCAAGATTCGGTAACGTTGAATCGTGGCAATCCACACTAGATTCGTCATTGCGAGGGCTTTGCCCGAAGCAATCCAAAAGATAATAGAGATTGCTTCGTTCGCTTCACTCACTCGCAATGACGGTGTGGTGGATTCGTCATTGCGAGACTTGCCTAAAGGCAAGTCGTGGCAATCTATTATATTTTTTTGGATTGCTTCGCTCGTTTCACTCACTCGCAATGACAACTCTCCCACTTGTCATTGCGAGGTGAATCATAGATTCGCTGAAGCAATCCACAAAATACACACCAAGCACGAATCCGCGCCTCCACTCGTCATACTGAGCGAAACGCAGTGTAGCGAAGTATCCATTTTGGCGATTCGTGAATCAAAAGAGAATCCCTAACTTTAAGCGAATCTACCAAAACGATTAACATTTTTATATTACAAGATTCGTGGCGATTCACTACAACCCACCACTTTATTACCACACTTTTAACTATTTTAAAACCACCACTATCGCAACGGCTGAAATTACAATCGCAACCACTGCAACGCCTAGCACAATCCACAAGCCTCGATTCGTGCTTTTCTTATTGCTTTTTAATCCATATTCAATTTGTTTGGTGTATTTTTTCATATCCTCATCAACTTGTTGAACTTCACCATAGACATTTATAAATCCATTTTTTGTTTTCTTTGCTAATTCCTTTATCATTAGCTGATTTAGCATAGTAGATGTCGCAGCAAACTGGATACTAGCTTGGACTAAATCCGCTAATTGTGCGATTGCTTCACCTTGCAAAGCGATAGCGCGAGTATTTAAATCCGCTTGTTTTTCTACTCTGCTTTTGCCCCAAAGTCCAAATGAAACTGCCTTTTTCCCCCAATCTGTTTTTACTTGTGTAGCCTCAATGCTTAACGCTTTAGCCTCTTTTAAATTGCTACACAATTTGCTAATGTGCTGAAAAATAAAATCCGTCTTTTCTTTTGCAATAATTTCTAATTCAGATTCGTCCTTTGGCAATACCTCGACATTCAATTCTTGTGCTATTATTTCACTTCCCATTTTTTACTCCTTAATTTTTATTTCTTTTTAGTGATTCAAGTGTTGCGTCTAAATCATCTATGGCACTAATCGTTTCTTTTGCGTTTTTATACACAGCTTCTTGTGCGTCATTTAGCACAAACCAGCCTTGTGCAATCTTTAGATTCGCCACTTCGCCAGATTTTGTCATTATTTGGATTTGCAAGTTTGATTCTTTTTTGCCACTTGCCCACTTATCCATATAGTAAATGGCAATCGTGCTAAGCACCGCGCCCAAAGCCGCACTTATGCAAAGCACAAGTGCATCACCGATAGTCTCATCTAAAAATGGTAGCGGAATATTAAAAAGCGCATTTAGCCCGGGAATCGCCTTAAGCCACGCTGCGATATATTCGCCCGATAGCATAGTTACCGCGCTAATTAGCCCAGCTACAAAGATTTTGGACGCTTCAAATAGTCGCTCATCTTGTGGTGTATTTTTATCAAATAGCTTTTTAATTGCTTGACATAGCGCGGTGAATCCAGCGCGAATGATTTGCACAGTTCGTTTAAAGGTCGTCCAAACTATATTTATCACAAATACCACGAGATTGCCGAAAAACGCCACGATTGCACCCTCCAATGAACCTGCGATTATATCTTTCCACTTTGCGCGTAGATTCGCCCATATTTGCTTTAGACGCTCGGCGAATCGCTTGAAAATGTCCTTTAAACTCTCATTGCCAAATTCTTTGAAAAGTGTTTTTAGTTCAATACTCATACCCTCGATAAATTCTTTTAGAATCATACCAATAGCGGAGTGAAGTGCCATTTTACCCGCATCGATTCCACCTGTGATAAGTGCCTCTTTATAGGGCTTTGCGCTTGTGTAGTAGGCTCTATCGACTTTTTTATCAATATTTTCTTTGCTTTTGGCGTAATCCTCCCTTAGCTTGTCTCATCATCGATAGATTCGAGCTTTTCTTTACGCATTTTTTCTTTATCTGTCAAATCTCTTGTTTTGGAGATTTTATCTAGCTCGGCTAAACTGCGCTCTTTATGCGCTATAAATTCATCGGCAGTCATCGCCTTTTTAGAGCGATTTAGCGTTGAATCTGTAAGCGATAGATTGTCCCAAGTGTTTGCCAAGTCCGCGCCATCGACTTCCGCCAAAACTCGTGCGGGGTCATCGTGTATAGTTTTTGCTGAGACTATATGGTCCAAATCCGTGCTATCATTT
>JBNMHH010000272.1:0-2528 GCA_050872665.1 Helicobacteraceae bacterium | reverse complement strand
GTTTTATGGATTTTAGTTGTTTTTTGATTTTCTTTTTTTGCTTGGAGATTTGCTGCATAAATATATGTAGCTCGGCGTGAGGGTTTGTCTTTATGGGGTGAGAGAGATTGATATTTTTGATAGGATTTAGGATTTTGCGTGTGAGGAAAATGCCTAAAATAATGCTAATAATCGCGCTAAAAAGTAGTAGCGTGATAAAAAGTGGCATAAAATTTCGCAAGTAAGAAAAAAGCGAATCTTTATCCGTGCTAACGCGCAAAATGAGATTTTGGGATTTGGTGGATTCGGTGGATTTGTTAGATTTTGGGGGTTCGCTTGATTCGCTAGATTTTGCGGATTCGGTGGATTCGCCGTTATTCGCGTGTGGCGTGGCATTATCTGTGATAAATCGCGTAAAATAGAGATTTTCTTTATGCTCCGAGTCAGATAGTCGCACGGCTTTGGGGCTTTTGCCTTGCAGTAGATTTTGCACTTCCTCGCGGCGTAAGTGATTATCAAGCATCGCAATGTCAAATTTATTATCAAAAATCACATTGCCACTTAAATCAATCACGCTTATGCGATAGCGCGAATCCTTTGTCAAAAGCGCGTTTGCCAAAAGCTCATTTGGAGGCAGATTTAGCGATTTGCCAAAAGATTTTGCGTAATGCTCCAAATCCGCAAAGACTTCGGCTTTGTGCGATTCATTTAAAAACACCGCGCTAATGGCAATGCTAAGCAACTGCACAAATACGATAAGCAAAAATGTCGCGCACACAAGCCGAAATGAAAGGCTTTTTGGCTTATAAATCAAATACATATCCCACCGAGCGAATGTTTTTTATGCACTTGCTATACTCGCCGATTTTGGTGCGAAGTGTGCTTATGTGCATATCCACGGTGCGCGTATTATCCACGCTATATCCCCAAATAGATTCTAGCAAATCATCTTTGCTAAAGATATTGTTTTGGTTGGTAAATAGCAGGACTAAAAGGTCAAATTCTTTTTTGGTGAGACGGATAGGGCGATTATCAATAAGCACTTTGTGTGAGTGTGGCAAAATCTTTAGAGTTTTGTATTGCAAAGTGTCATCTAGCTTTTTGGTGTTTCGGCGCAAAAGGGCTTTGATTCTAGCGATTAGCTCTAGGGCAGAAAAGGGCTTTGTGAGATAGTCATCTGCGCCCAAATCAAGCCCATTTATCTTGTCATACTCGCTTCCTAGCGCGCTTAGGACAATGATAGAAATATCCTTATACTTCGCATTTGCGCGCAGTTTTTTAATCACACTAAGCCCACTCTCATTTGGTAGCATAATATCGCACACAAGCACTTGGCAGACTTCCTTTTCAAGCGCGTCATAAAGGCTTTGGGCGTTTTCAAAAATGCGCGAATCTAAGTTTTGATTTTTTAGCGCGTAGGCGACTAGCTCGGCAATGCTCGGGTCGTCCTCCAAAATATACACGAGATTTTTATCACTTTTCATTTGCGCTCCAAATTTTATGCAATATCGACTAGATTCGCCGTGCATATTTCGCATTAAGCGCGAATCGCCAAAGATTTTACAAAAAATTTACATTCGCTTTTTTGGTGGTAGTCCTAAAACATTATCTCCAATCGCAATGAGCCGTATTTGTGATGTCCATTTTGCTCCCTAAAGCGCGGATATTCGCTAGTCCAAATGTATCCAAATGACAAATATTTCCACCCTATCATCGCGCCGACTTCGACTTCGTATAAAAAGCGATTGATTGTTACGGGGCTTTTGGGCGCGGATTTGATTGTGTTGCCCTCTACAAACATATCGCGTCCCACAACGCTCCCGCTTAAGCCAAAAACGCCATAGATTTTTAGCCCATCGCTAACGATATTTTGGACGAATCGCGATTTTAGCTTTTGTGCGCCAAAGTCATTTTTAATCCCATAGCCCACGCGAAATTTAACTCCCGCACTCGCCGCTGTGTAGGCATTTCCCAGCGATATTTGAAATTGTGGCAACACATCAAAAAAATCCTCAATAAACACCCACCGCCAAATCAGCCCATAATGCAGATTCACCAAAATCTCGCTTTTTAACGCGCCGACATTCCACCCCAAAGCCTCTCTATTATTTGTAATGCGATGAACGCCGTTTTGCACTTCCCCTCCAAAAGCATAGGGTCCCACCACGCCTATATCAAGGCTAAATTGCTCCATAAAATCGCGCGTTCGGCTTACAAAGGATAGATTCGCATATAACGCCGCGCCAAACAAAATATCATTAGTGGGCGGTGTAAAATCATAGTCGTATTTTTTGTCTGGCGTGTAGATTTCTTGCTTTAGCGCGATAGAAAAGCGCGAAAAATGCTTGTCATAAAGGTGCGAAAAGGCTGCGATTTTATTTATCCACGAATCGCTCCATTCAGGGCTTAAGTAGCTTATATAATGCCCTGCGGTGTAGTATTCATCGCTTTTGATGAGTGGCTCGAAATATGCGTCATTTTCGGTAATAATCGTTATGCCGTGATTATTATTAGGCGCAAAGGATTCATTGGCGAGTAGGGGCGTAAAT
>JBNMHH010000271.1:0-2533 GCA_050872665.1 Helicobacteraceae bacterium | reverse complement strand
CAGTAGTGCCACCCGCCGATTTTTTGCTAGAATCGGAAAAGCGAGGCTCTCCCCCTAAAAGCGAAAAGCGGCAGCTTTTGGCGCGTAGGGGGAGCGGGGCGAGGGGTGCAGCCCTTTTGCGAAAAGAAATAGGCGAATCTAATAGTAAGCGAATCGTAGGCGATTCTAATGTAGCTAAAATGAATTGCCACGATTCGCTTCGCGATTCTCGTAATGACGAAAATGGTGTAGATTGCCACGATTCGGCTACGCCGAATCTCGCAATGACGGACAATGACGATAATAATATTTTTTTGAATTTCACGCCCCCAAAAATCTGCAAAAAGGAATATTTTTTGCAGATAAAAGATAAATACGAGTTTGGCGGTGGATTCGTGATTTATGTCGTATTTGGGGCGTATTACGCGCCAAATAGCGCGTATATCGTTGTTAGAAAAAATAGCAATGGATTGTATAATTTTGGCGAGATTTTGGGCGATATAATCCCCACAAAGGCGAATCTATCCGCATTAAATGAACTTCAATTTTTAGGGAGTTATGCTTGATAATCAGCGCGAAAAACCTTACTTTAGGCTACGACAAAACCGCCGTAATCAAAAACGCATCTTTTGACATACAAGAGGAAAATTTTGTCTTTATTACAGGCGTTAGCGGTAGCGGAAAATCTACGCTACTTCGCTCAATGTATGGGAATCTCCCCATAAAAGGCGGTTTTTTAAATGTGTGTGGCTTTGATTTGCAAAATGCAAAAAAGAGCAATATCTCTAAACTGCGCCGTAAAATAGGCATTATTTTCCAAGATTATAAGCTCATAAAAGAATGGAGCGTTGAGCGCAATATTATGCTACCAATGGAAGTTAATAATTATCCCCCTACAAAGGCAAAGCGCATAGAGCAAACCGAGCGACTTTTGGCGCATATCAAATTAGAGCATAAAATGAAAAAATATCCGCTTGAGCTAAGCGGTGGCGAACAGCAACGAGTGGCGTTAGCAAGGGCAATGGCGACTTCGCCAAAGATAATTTTCGCTGATGAGCCTACGGGGAATTTAGATGATTATAGTAGCGATATTATTTGGCGACTGCTAGAAGGCGCAAATGAGCAATTACACATTACTATTGTCGTAGTTACACATAGAATGCCTAGCGAGATTAACGCAAATTTCAAGCACCTGCATATCGAAAATGGAATCGTGAATGAGAATAATTAAGCGATATTTATCCTTACTAATGCCCTTAATCGCGCTACTAATCGGCATTGAAAGCATTTTGGTGGTGAGCCGTGCGCTAAGCTATTATGAGGATTTGGTGGGGAAAAATTACGCCATTGTGCTTGTTAGCCAAAAAGAGCTAAAATTTGATGACATAAAAGCCCAAGTGCCAGAGACAATCGCGCTTTTAGAGTTAGAATCCGAGAGTATTCTCCAAGACATAACCAAAAATTTTAGAGATTCGGCGATGGCGAATCTAAAAAATTCACTGCCATTTTTCTACTCGCTAAAACTTAGCCAATTCCCCAATCAAAGCAAGATTCGCCAAATCGAATCCAAGCTAAAATCCCTTGAAAACATTTTGCGCGTGGAATCTTTTGGCAAAACGCATAATCAAACCTACCGCCTTTTGGTGCTACTAAAGGGTTGTGTGCTAGTGCTGAGCGCGATTGTCGTGTTGCTAAGCCTATTTTTGATGATGAAGCAAGTGGAAGTGTGGCGATTTGAGCATAGTGAGCGAATGGAGATTATGACTTATTTTGGCACACCTGCAAAGATGAAAAATAAGCCTTTATATCGCCTTGCGTGGGTGGATTCAATCCTTGCGACTGCCATTGTCATCGCTGCGTCATTTATCATCTCACATAATGCCAAAATCACCGCAATCACGGCGTTGCTAGGCATTGATATTTTTAGTATGCGCAATTTCGTCATCGATTCGCTAATTCTCGCCCTTAGCTCGTATTGTATTTCGATGATGGCGGTTTTTGTGGTGATTTTATTCCAAAAAGAACCATAATGCGAATCTTTATCTTTGCCTTGCTTTGCGCTGTTTTTGCGCTGAATCTCTCCCCACTTTATGCCGATACGAATCGCAACATAAAAAAGAACGAAAAAAAATTAGAATCCATCGCCACAAAGGCGGATTCAATCAATGCAAAGCTAAAAAATTTAGGCGCGAATATCAATGATAAAAACGCCAAAATCAAAGAGTTAGATAAGCAAATCGCCAAATTAAGCGAAAATATCGATGAAAATCAAAAGCTATATAGTGAGCAAGAGCGGGTTTTTAAGGATTATAGCGCGAAGTCTGACGCGCTAAATAGGCGTTTAGAGGCTTTGCAAAAAGAGCTGATTGATACGATTTTGCGTGATATGGCGATTGTGATGATGCTAAATGCTAAAGAGCCGATGAGCGAGGATTCAATCATTGCAGAGGAGATTTTAAAAAATCTAAGCGATAATGCCAAAAAAGACATTGAAAAGCTGATTGTAGCGCAACAGCGCGTGAAAAACGACATAAATACCGCTAAGATTCGCGTG
>JBNMHH010000270.1:0-2562 GCA_050872665.1 Helicobacteraceae bacterium | reverse complement strand
TGTTTGCTTATTTTGGGCGATTCGTGCCAAAAGTCCGTGCGAATCTTGGGCTATTTGGGTTTGAATCTCACCTAAAACTTCGCTAAATGCCACTTCAAAATCCACAAAAATTTCTATAAGTTTTTCAAACTTTTTTGCACCTAATCTTTGATAAATTTTTTGCTCCAAATCCGTGTATTTTGCGATAAATTCTTGCGCGTATTTTTCCCCGCTTTGTGTTAAATTTATAAGTTTTTCGCGCTTATCATTTGGGCTAATCGCCACTTCTGCAAAGCCCTCTTTTTGCAAGGACAAAACTACATTATTTATCGTTTGCTTGGGCATTTCGTAGCGTTGCGCTATGTCTTTTTGTGTCCGCAAATCGCTGACTACAAGCCCGTGCAAAACCTTGTAAAGATAAGCATTGATTCCAAGCTCATTATCAAGCCTAATATACAAACCCATAATCTTATAATACAGCTTATTAAACTCGTGGATTTGGGCGTGAGTGATTGCTTTTTTCATTTTTTATCCTTTAAAATTTAGTATTTATAGGGACGAATTATAGTCTTTTTAGGGACTAATGTCAAGAGCAATCAAACGCAAATTTAGATTTAACAATTTTCGTATTATCAATCTTAAATTTTTTGCGCTATAATTTCGCGCTATGAGTAAAAAAGAAAAAGTCAAAGTAACGATAGATTTCATCAAAGGCGCAGTTTTCGCTTTGCTAACGGCATTATTTGGTATTTTTGCCTTTGTGGTTGTGAATATTGAGAGTATCAATAAATTTCAAATAATCGCGTGTGTGGTGGGCGTAGTGCTGATTGCGATTTTCTTTTGGATTTTGTTGCGGAAACTCGCCAAAAATCTTAATGAATTGGAGGATTTGTAAAATGGCTGGGCTAATATTAGCGACTTTTATAATTTTGGTGTTTTGCGGATTGATTTTATATGCTGTGAATGTGCTAGAAAACGCGATTCGCACGAGCAATTCAAAATAATATTTTTACATAAAGGAATCACAAATGAGATTAGAGCCAAATTCAAAAGCACCCGCATTTTCCGCGCTAAATCAAAATGGCGAAACTATCGCATTACGCGATTTTAAAGGCAAATTTGTCGTGCTTTATTTTTACCCAAAAGATATGACAAAGGGTTGCACGATTGAGGCAAATGATTTTAGTGCGTTACGCGCGGAGTTTGAGGAACTAAATGCAACAATTTTGGGCGTTAGCCCCGATTCGGCGACTTCGCACCAAAAGTTTATCGCCAAAGAAAATCTAAGCATTTCGCTTCTTTGCGATGAAAATCACAAAATCGCCGAATCTTACGGCGCGTGGGGGCTAAAAAAGAATTACGGCAAGGAATATGAGGGCATTATCCGCTCGACTTTTATCATCAAAGACGGCGTTATTTTAAAGGCATTTTACAATGTCAAAGCCGCAAATCACGCGCAAAAAGTGCTTGAATCGCTTCAAACTCTAGCAAAATAGGGCGAATCACAGCTATGAGCAAATCCACTAAAAGCACAAAAAACGCAGAGATTCAAGACTTAGCGGAATTTTTGATGGATTACACGCTCACAATGCTATCTATCGGCTCATATACTTCGCGCGTGGAAAAGTGCGCCAAGCGCATAGGCGAGGCGTTCGGCTACGAAGTGTATGTAACGATTTTATCACGCTCCATAAACATAAGCGTCATCGCCCACGATGACTATACAAAGAGCAAAACTTTCGTGCGAGGATATAGCGACAGCGCGATTGACTTTAACAAAATCGCACTTTTAAGCGCACTCTCGTGGCACGCTTATGATGATAAAATCACCTTTAAGCAGTTGCAAGAAAACTACGCCAAAATCACACGCAAAAGCAAATATAGCTTTGTAAGCACATTATTTTTATCGTCCTTTGCCTTTGCGGCGTTTTGCAAACTCTTTGGTGGGGACTTTGGCGCAATGGGAATCCTTTTTGTCTCCACATTTATGGGCGTTTTTGCTAGGCATTATTTGGGGCGATTCGGCGTTGATTTTCGCGTGGTGGTGGCAATTTGCGCCTTTATCTCATCGATGATTGCCTATATCGGCGGAGGAATCCTAAAGCTAACGCAAACGCCAGATGTCGCCATAGGGACAAGCGTCTTATTCCTAATTCCGGGCATTTACCTAATCAACGGCGTAATTGACATTTTAGATGGACACTCGCTAAATGGAATGTCGCGCATAATCCGCGTGATAATCCTCGTATCCTGCATCGCAATCGGGCTTTATATGACGCTAAGTTTCTCAGACATACGAATGGAGTATTAAGCGATGAGTTTGATTGTAAATTCGCTAATTGACGCGGGATTCGCCGCTGTGGCAGGGCTAGGATTCGCCTATGGGTGCAGTCCGCCAAAGCGCACGATTATCGCCTCCGCACTTTTGGCAGCAATCGCGCACGGCGTTAGATTTTATTTGCAACAAAGTGGGCTAGGCATTACCAGTGCGACTTTTTTTGCCGCGATGATTGTGGGAATCGTAGGCTTTATGTGCGCCAAAAAGCTAAAAACGCCCACCGAAATCATCACATTCCCCGCGAT
>JBNMHH010000269.1:0-2576 GCA_050872665.1 Helicobacteraceae bacterium | reverse complement strand
TATGGGCGCAGAGCCAGAAAAAAGTAGCCTGTAAGCGTGTGAAATCGCATCGACTTCATCTCGCTCAAAAAGTTTGCGTAAGCGGTATTTGTTTAGTCCGCGAATCACGGCGTGATTCCCTTGTGCCATACAAAATGGCGGAATATCACGCCCAAGCGCACTTGCCCCTGCAATCATCGCGCCATCGCCGATTGTAACAAATTGATGAATCCCCGTCATTCCGCCGATATTGACATCATTGCCGATTGTGATATGTCCGCCCAAAGTCGCGCAGTTCGCCAAAATGCAGTTATTACCGATGACGCAATCGTGTGCAATATGCACATAAGCCATAAAGAGATTATTATCGCCGATAATGGTTTTGCCACTGCCTCCAGCCGTGCCCGGGCTAAACATTGTAAATTCGCGGATAAGGTTATTTTTGCCGATGATTAGCTCTGTCTTTTCGCCCTTGTATTTTAAATCCTGTGGCTCATTACCAAGCGCGGCGTGTGAAAAAACCTTTGTGCCGTCCCCAATAGTTGTATATCCATCAATGATTGCGCCGTCATAAATCTTGCAATTTTTGCCGATTTTGACATTTTCGCCAATCACGCAAAAATTCCCAATCTCCGTGCCTTCGCCAATGTGTTTTGTTTTAATGATTGAATTTGTCATTTTATCGCCTTTTAGATTCAATAGATTCGCCTAATCCGCAATCATCGCCTTTAGCTCCGCTTCTGCCACGAGTTTATCATCAACAAACGCCTTGCCGTCAATCACCCAAACCTTGCCTTTGTGCTTTAGCACTTCGATTTTATAGACTAGCTTATCGCCCGGCTTTACCATAGAGCGAAACTTTGCCCTATCGATACTCATAAAATACACAAGCCGTGAGCCGTCATTTACCGCGTCCATTCCAAATGAGCTTTTAAAGGCTAAGATTCCGCCTGTTTGCGCCATACCCTCGATGATATAAACGCCCGGATAAATGGGACTCGCAGGAAAATGCCCCGCAAAAACAGGCTCATTAAAAGTGATATTTTTGTAGCCCTCGACATATTTGTCTAACTCTAAATGCGTGATTCTATCCACGAGCAAAATGGGGTATCTGTGTGGCAAAACCTTCATAATCTCTTCGACATTGATTGTCATTTCATTTGCGCTTTCTTGCATTGCACCGCCTTTAATGTAAAGTTTATCATTTAAAAGTCCGCGATTCTAGCATAAAATCCTTAAATTGCGGTAAAAATATGTTTTTATGCTATAATGCCAAATTTTAAAATTTTTGCAAAAAGGATTTGTTGTGAATCTAGAAAATATAAAATTAGTCTGCCTAATGCCAACTTACAATAAGCAAGATACCCTTGCGAAGGCAATCGAATCAGTAATGATGCAAAAAGCAGATTTTGCCTACAAACTCGTTATTTTAGATGATTGCTCAAGTGATGATTCTTATGCTATTGCGCAAGATTATAAGAAGCGTTACACCGATAAAATCGAAATCGTGCGCAATGAGACGAATTTGAAGCTACTAAAAAGTATCACAAATGGATATTCTCTATTAAAAGGAGTTGATTATTTTTGTGTGCTTGACGCTGATGACTATTATATTTATGATAAAAAATTTGCCGATGCGGTGGCATTTTTGGAATCGCATAAGGATTTTGTAAGCTATTTTGCAAATGTGATTGTGCGTGAAAATGATAAAGAAAGGCTGTGGTATGACGGGAAAGTGCAAGTGTTTAATTATAACTTTGAAGATTATAAACGCGGTAAAGCCATAGCTTCGCAGACAAGTGGCGGAATCTTTCGCAATGTTTATTTTAAAAACGGAATGAATGAGGCATTTTTACAGGGCACAAAGAAGCCTTATGGCGAATCTATAAGGGCTGATGGATTTAGAGTGGTTTGGCATATTTATGCTGGTGGAGCGCGTTTTGTAAATCACCCTGAGAGTGTTTATAACTATAACACTGCTATGGGGGGGGGGGATTTGGGCTTCTCTAAAGGCAGTCGAGCAGGATTTGCTAAATGCTAGATTACATATCGCCTTAGCTGACTTTTTTCCTAACGACAAAGACTTTTTCTTAAAACAAACTAAAAATTTATACGATTCAGCAGTGCAACAACTTAGGCACGGCAATGATGACATAATCCGCAAAAACAAAGATTTGATTTTTTATCTTTACTCAAATACTTATCTTACGGATAATCCCATTTTTGACAACCCATTGTTAAAATTAACAGCAAAAAATTCGCTAATTGAAAATATTTTTTCTGTAAGAAATTCTATTGATAAGCGACATAAAATCATAACTATTTTGGGAATAAAATTTAAATTTAAAAGGAAAATCAAATGAATATAGCAGTCATCGGCACGGGGTATGTCGGGTTAGTCGCTGGGGCTTGTCTAGCGGATATGGGCAATGAAGTCGTTTGCGTGGATAATGACTAGGCAAAGCTCACCAAACTTAAAAACGGCATTATCCCTATCTATGAACCAGGACTTGAAGAGATTGTCAAAACTAATGTGTTGGAAAATAGACTTACATTTTCTAGCGATTTAAAATCCGCTGTGAAAAATTCCTTAGTGT
>JBNMHH010000268.1:0-2602 GCA_050872665.1 Helicobacteraceae bacterium | reverse complement strand
CTTATGGGTGCAGTCCGCCAAAGCGCACCATTATCGCCTCCGCACTTTTAGCGGCAATCGCACACGGCGTTAGATTTTACTTGCAACAAAACGGACTTGGCATTACAAGTGCAACATTTTTTGCTGCGATGATTGTGGGAATCGTAGGCTTTATGTGCGCCAAAAAGCTAAAAACGCCCACCGAAATCATCACATTCCCCGCGATTTTGCCAATGATACCCGGAATGTATGCCTACCGCACGATTTTATCAATCGTTAGCTTTTCAAGCGAGAGCGATTTGGAATTGCAAGGGCGATTGCTAGTAAATATCACAAACAACCTAATCACCACCATTTCCGTCTCACTCGCCATTGCGGTGGGCATCTCGCTAAGTTTGGTAATCTTTTATGAGCAGAGCTTTATGATGACACGCAAAAGCGTGAATGAAAATTTAAGTGGGCTATAAAATATTTGCCATTACTAGGCGATGCATAGAATCGACAAGGCAAACTAAATTATAGATTCTTAAATCACGCGACTTTTTAACATTTCGGCGAATCGTGGTAATTCTGCGCCGATTGCGATTTTGTTTAATAAATTATAGACTTTGTTTCTGTCTTTGAATTTTACTAGCGATTTGATGAGCGACTTTATGGCAAAATGATTTTGGGCGATTCGCAATCCTACTTTTTGCCATTGGCGGAGCTGATAGCTTTGATTGGGTGCGATTTCTAGGGCGATACTTGGTGTGCGCGTGGATTGCACTTCTACCGCCGTTACGCCCCCGCCACTGATGACTAAATCAGATTCAAGCATTAAGTCCTTTAGCTCACGCGCGGAGAGATTGCTATGCACCTGCGTCTCAAAGCCGTAGTTTAGTGGCTCGTAATATCGTGGCAACACGACATTGATTTGCGCATAGCTTAGCTCTTTTTGCACGGCGTCAAGGACTTTTTGCGTGTTATTTTGAAAGTCGTTGCCACCTAGCGTGATTAGCACTTTGCTAATGTCTTTGTGGATTGTTTTTGGCTCACGCGTGGCAAATTCGCTCCGCAATAACCCATACTCAATCCCCGCGTAAATCTCATTTTTGCACTCGCGCGTATAAAGTCGCTTGGCATTTAGCGCGGGATTTAGGATAAGCGCGTCTTTTGGATATTTGATTCGGCTAAAATCATCTAGCGCAACGCAAATTTTGGTATTTTGCAACACAAAAGCATAAAATTCATAATCTGCGTAGTAGGAATCTATCACCACCAAAACAGCATTTTCCATAAGTGGCAGGGGCGAAGTAAGCCAATTTTGATTTATCGCACTCTGGCTTTCATAATCCCCACGATTATAGATTTCCACCACAAAATCCACGCGCTCAAGGTAGTTTTTCAGTGCGACACAGCGACTTAAATGCCCCAAGCCGTAGTTTCGCCCTGCCTCTGTGAAAATCACTGCCTTTAAAACGCCCATATCTCGCCCCCTCACTCGAATCTAAATGCCAAATCTTTGGGCGAATCTGCACACAAATTTAGCCACGAATCTAAACATATTTTTTTACTTTGCTAAAATCTTATATTTTAGCTCGGCAATCTCCCAATCCTCGCTTGTGTTAATATCCACGACATAAATTTGCGGGATTTTGATAATCATCGAATCTTTGCTAAAAATCGGCTTTTTTGCTAGGAAATTTTCCACACTGCCAAAATAAAACTGCCCAGCGTCATAATATAATGCTTCCAAATCTTGTGAGCGTGAAAGCTCAAACTGCTCGGCTAACATTTGGATTTTATCATCTTTAATAAAAAAACTTCGCAAAGGATTGCTATTGTATTCACAGGCACTAAAAATATAAGAATTTTGATTTTGTAAAAATTTCTCAAAACCTTTTTTTAAAAACTCACTTTGCAAAAGCGGAGAGCAAGGATAAATACAACAAATGCTATCGCTTTTTTGTAGCCCCAAATACTCCGCCTCATACGCCAAAACCTCAATCGTAGTGGCAAAATCATCGCTGTATTTCTCGCGCAAATGTGGCGAATCTGCCCCCAAATCCACCGCAATGCGCCCAATCTCCGCGCTATCGGTGCTAACGATGATTTTATCAAAGATTTGCGCATTTTTCGCAGCACTAATGGCATAAGCCAAAATGGGCTTTCCGCAAAAATCTTTTATATTTTTCTGCGGAATGCGTTTGCTACCGCTTCGTGCGGGGATTATGGCGATATTCATATTATACCCACAATCGCACAAATTCGGCTTGTGCGCTCAATTTGCTCTTGGGTGCATCTTTCGCACTTGTAAGAATTTTTGGGATTTCGCAGACCCCAAGTCTAGCCTCAATCCCAAAAATTCTTACAAATACAAAACCTCCACCGCAATTTCTTCCGTTGCGATTCGTTGCACGAATCGACTGCGAATCTAATGCCGAATCTATGAATCGGGCGAGATTCGGTTGTGCTAACGCACGATTATTTTTTTGGATTGCTTCGGCGTTGCCTCGCAATGACGAATCGGCATAATCTGCGGAATGCAATTCTAAAGGCGAATTGCAAGATTTATCGCAAAAAGACGAATTTGCACTAATAAGGCCAAGCTTGTTCAATTTCTCTGCTCCCCCAATTTTTATGT
>JBNMHH010000267.1:0-2606 GCA_050872665.1 Helicobacteraceae bacterium | reverse complement strand
TTCAGGTGCGAAAGTTAGCGATGAGATTGTCTATGTAACCGCATCGCAAGAGGAAGGCTTAGTCATCGCCCCAGCTAGCACAAAAATCGATGAAAACGGCAATATTATCGAGGATTTGATTGAGACTAGAAAAGATGGCGAGATTATTTTAAGCGAGAAAAATAAGGTTGATTTGATTGACTTAAACCCTAGAATGCTTGTGGGCGTGGCAGCGTCTCTTATACCATTTTTAGAGCACGATGACGCCAATCGTGCGCTTATGGGTTCAAATATGCAACGACAATCCGTCCCGCTTTTAAAACCAGATGCGCCCATTGTCGGCACAGGGATTGAAAGCATTGTAGCACGGGATTCCTATGAAGCCATAAAAGCAAAGCGAGATGGCGTGATTGAGCTTGTGGATAGTCGCAATATTTATGTAATGGGCGAAGATGAAAACGGCGCGTTTATCGACCATTACTCATTGCAAAAAAATCTCCGCACGAATCAAAATACTTGCTTTTCGCAGATTCCTATCGTCAAAAAGGGTGATAAAGTTGTGAAAAATCAAGTCATCGCCGATGGCGCAAGTATGGATAATGGCGAATTGGCAGTGGGGAAAAATATCCGTGTGGCATTTATGCCGTGGAATGGATATAACTTTGAGGACGCCATTGTGGTAAGCGAAAAGCTCATTCGTGAGGACGCTTTTACTTCGATTCACATTTATGAAAAGGAAATCGAAGCGCGTGAGCTAAAGCAAGGCACAGAGGAAATTACTTCTGACATTCCGCAAGTCAAAGAAGAGGAAGTCGAGCATTTAGATACAAGCGGAATCGTAAAAATTGGGACTTATGTAACAGGCGGTATGATTTTGGTAGGCAAAGTCTCTCCAAAAAGCGAAGTCAAACCTACGCCTGAGGAACGATTGTTACGCGCGATTTTTGGCGAAAAAGCTGGACATGTGGTAAATAAATCGCTTTATTGTCCGCCGTCAATGGAAGGCGTGGTTGTCGATGTGAAAATCTTTACCAAAAAAGGCTACCAAAAAGACGCAAGGGCAATCAAGGCTTATGAGGACGATAAGATTCGCCTTGAGAGCGAACACCGCGATAAAATCATTATGCTTGATAGAGAGGAAATGCTCCGCATTAGCTCACTTTTGGCAAAAGAAAAGCTAAGCACTGCTACAAAAGTAGGCGAATCAAGCTACAAAAAAGGCGACATTGTGAAAAAAGAGGACATTGCCTCTATGAATCGATTCGCGCTAAATGCGTTTGTAAAAAATTACTCGAAAAATTTGCAAAAAGAATTTGAGCAAATCAAAAATAACTTTTTGCAACAAAAGAAAATTTTAAGCGATGAATATAACGAAAAGCTCTCTATTTTGGAAAAAGATGATATTTTGCCCAGTGGCGTTGTGAAAAAAGTCAAAGTCTATATCGCTACCAAACGCAAACTTAAAGTCGGCGATAAAATGGCTGGGCGACACGGAAATAAGGGCATTGTTTCAATCATCGTGCCTGAAGTGGATATGCCATACACAAAGGACGGCAAAAGCATTGAAATCGTGCTAAACCCGCTAGGTGTGCCTAGTCGTATGAATATCGGGCAGATTTTGGAAATGCACTTGGGGCTTGTGGGGAAAAATTTAGGCAATCAAATTGAGGATATTTTCAATGAAAATAAGGCGAATTTTATCAAAGAATTGCGTGAGAAAATGATTCAAATCGCCCAAATTTCAAAGCAAACGCAATTGCTAGAATTTATCAAAAAACTAAGCGATGATGAGCTAGTAAATTATGCTAGGGATTGGAGCAAGGGCGTTAGATTCGCAACGCCTGTGTTTGACGGCGTCCGCGAAGATTCGTTTAGCAAACTCTTTGAATTAGCCAAAATCGAAATGGACGGCAAAAGCGAGTTATATGACGGCAAAACAGGCGAAAAAATCCGTGAGCGCGTAAATGTCGGCTATATGTATATCTTAAAACTCCACCACTTGGTTGATGAAAAAGTCCATGCGCGAAGCACAGGACCTTATAGCCTCGTTACACAGCAACCTGTGGGCGGAAAGGCTCTCTTTGGCGGACAGCGATTTGGCGAAATGGAAGTGTGGGCGTTAGAGGCTTATGGCGCATCGCACACGCTTAAAGAAATGCTAACCATTAAATCCGATGATATTGACGGCAGATACAACGCATATAAGGCGATTACGAGCAATAAAGCGGTATGCGAATCGGAGATTCCCCAAACTTTTTATGTTTTGACAAAAGAATTGCAGTCTTTGGCACTTGATGTCATTATGTATGATAAAAATAATGAGCCCATTGCATTGCTTGATGAAAGCGATTCGCGAGAGCGCAAATTACGCAAAGATTTTGCGTCTTTGCAGTTAGTTTTGGCAAGTCCAGAGACGATTCGCTCTTGGAGTTATGGCGAGGTTAAAAAGCCAGAGACTATCAATTACCGCACTTTGAAGCCAGAGAGGGACGGGCTATTTTGCGCCAAAATCTTTGGACCTGTGAGGGATTATGAATGTATTTGCGGAAAATATAAAAAGAAACGATTCCGCGATACCGTTATGGTGTGCGAAAAATGTGGCGTGGAAATCACCACCTCAAAAGTCC
>JBNMHH010000266.1:0-2623 GCA_050872665.1 Helicobacteraceae bacterium | reverse complement strand
CTTTAACGCAAAATGCTCACTATCCACTGGGATTATTCGCCTCAACTCCGCCGAATCTATCAAAAATCCCGCCACAACCAAACTTTCTTTATTTGCCAAAGCCAAAGTTTTTCCGCATTTGATTGCCTCTAAACTTGGGCGCACACCGCTAAAGCCCACTAGCGCATTTAGCACGAGATTTGATTTAGATTCGTTAATTGCCTCTAAAATCCCTGATTCGCCACATAAAATCTTACTTGCGCCACGCACTAAGTGGCGTTTTGCGCTATCTTTTATGACGGCGATTTTGGGGCGAAATTCCGCGATTTGAGCGTTTAAAAGCTCGATATTTTCCCCTGCGCATAGCACTTCGATTGCTAAATTTTCCGCCCTTGCGATTTGTAGGGCTTGTGTGCCGATACTGCCTGTTGAGCCTAAAATTACCAAGCGTTATTTCACCCACTCAAGCAAAAATAGCATCATAATCGCGCCAAATAAAATGCCATCGACTCTATCGAGCATTCCGCCGTGCCCGGGCAAAATATTGCCACTATCTTTGACATTTGCGGCGCGTTTTAGCATACTCTCATACAAATCGCCAAAGATAGATATAAACGCCACGCAAAAGCTAATAAAAAACGCGCTTAAAAAGCCCACTTTTACCGCGCTTGTGCCTTCATTTAGCGTGATTGTCATACCAATTAGTGTGCCTATTAAAGACGCCACGATTAGCCCGATTAACGCGCCTTCGATAGTCTTTTTGGGCGAGACAGGGGAGAGTGGTGATTTGCCAAATGCTTTGCCACCAAAATAAGCGCAAGTATCCGCCAAAGCCACGATTGCAATAAGCCACACAATCGCCATTGCCCCAAAGTCCTTATACACGCTAAAAAGGCATAAAAACGGAATCGTAGGATAAATCATCACCACATAATCCTTGCTTTTTACGCGCTGATGAAAGGCATTATAAGACGCTAAAATCGCTAATGCTAAAATCGCAATATATAAAGGCTCTTTGTAGAAATACGCCACTATCCAAATGATAATCATAGCGACATAAAGGTGC
Organism: Helicobacteraceae bacterium; assembly: GCA_050872665.1. Lineage (GTDB taxonomy): Bacteria > Campylobacterota > Campylobacteria > Campylobacterales > Helicobacteraceae > NHYM01. Next base: position 1,578 of record JBNMHH010000266.1, on the reverse strand, counting down.
AATCGCTCTTCTATGCCATAAAGTTTGCAGGATTCGGCAAATGCGAGTGCGTAGCAAAGCCCAAGCGCAGCCCAAAGCAAAAATTTAATATTTAGCACGATGACTAGCACCACAAACGCCACTAAAATTACGCCTGTGTAATACCTTGCCAAAGAGCCGTTGCTTAATTTGGCGAATTTGTCTTTGAGAAAATTTGACATTTTGTCCCCTTTGAATCTTAAATTTTTTAGCGATTTTTTAAGTTTTGCTATATAAAATTCCAAAAGCGTAATGTAGCCAAAATTTACTAAAATTAACATTATTTGCGAATCTTATGCGCTTTAAAACTTAGCGCGAATCTTAAGGATTTAGTATTGGATTATGATATTATCGTTGTAGGTGGCGGACACGCGGGAGTTGAGGCATCTTTGGCGTGTGCGAAAATGGGGCTTAAAACGCACCTAATAACGCTACTTGTGGATTCAATCGCTTTGGCTAGTTGCAATCCAGCCATAGGCGGACTTGCAAAGGGGCATTTAGTCAAAGAAATTGATGCGCTAGGCGGAGCAATGGGCGAAATCACAGACATTAGCGGGATTCAATTCCGCATACTAAACGCTTCCAAAGGCGCAGCCGTGCAAGGCACAAGGGCGCAGATTGATATGGATTTATATCGAATCACAGCGCGAAATATGCTTTTAGCGCAGGAAAATCTAAGTGTGTCCCAAGAAAGCGCAGATGAGATTTTGCTAGAAAATGTGGGCGCAGAAAAACTAAAAGTGGTAGGGATTCGCACGAATCTAGGCAAAACTTACTATGCAAAAAAGGTGATTCTAACCACAGGGACATTTTTAAATGGCGTGGTGCATATCGGGCAAGTTATGTCGCAAAATGGGCGATTCGGCGAGGGAAGCGCGGTGAATCTATCGCAGAGTTTGCGTAACTTTGGCTTAGAAGTGGGGCGACTAAAAACAGGCACTTGTCCGCGCGTGAGTGGCAAAAGCATTGATTTTAGGGGCTTAGAGCAACATAATGGCGATAGCAATCCACCGCATTTTAGCCACAAGACGCGCAATTTTAACCCCACGCAATATCCTTGCTATATCACTTATACAAATGAAAACACGCACGAGTTTATTCGCGCAAACTTCGCTCGTGCGCCACTTTTTAGCGGACAGATTAAAGGCGTGGGACCGCGGTATTGCCCAAGCATTGAGGATAAGGTGAATCGCTTTGCCGAAAAAAGCCGTCATCAGCTATTTTTAGAGCCTCAAACAAAAGCGCAAAACGAATATTATGTCAATGGGCTTTCTACCTCGCTGCCTTTTGATGTGCAAGAACAAATGATTTGCACCATAGCAGGGCTAGAAAATGTCGAAATTACGCGCTATGGCTATGCAATCGAGTATGATTTTGTGATGCCAACAGAACTCCACCACACGCTTGAGACAAAAAAGATTAAAAATTTATACTTGGCAGGGCAGATTAACGGCACGACAGGCTATGAGGGAGCCGCCGCACAGGGCTTGGTAGCGGGAATCAACGCCGCTTTAAGTGTGAAAAATGCGCCAGAGTTTGTGTTAAAACGCAGTGATGCCT
>JBNMHH010000265.1:0-2625 GCA_050872665.1 Helicobacteraceae bacterium | reverse complement strand
GGCGATTTATAAAAATTTGGTGATTATGAATGACATTGAGAAAAAATGGTCGCTAGAGCTAGAGGGCGAAAATCCAAACACTTCAAAATATATGCAGGATACCAAAAATATCCAGCACCAAATCGATTCGCAAATCAATCAACTAAAGATTTTATATCAAAAATCCTGCAAAATTTTGGAAAATATCAACACAAATACAATGTATGACTCCAAATTCAATACCTACAATAAGCGATATTATATTTATTTGGTGCAAAATGAGCAAAAAATGGTAGAGAAATTCGCCCACACAAGCACGATTATAATGATGTCGCTACCGCTTGGCGTTACGCGCTATTTGCAAAATGACCAAACCACCGCGTTAATTGTGATGAAAACCGTTGCTAAACTTTTGCTAAAAACCTCGCGCCGTAGCGACATAATCGGCTATGTGGGGAATGGCATTTTTGGAATGCTACTCAAACACTCGGATTTATTTAGCACACAAAAGGCGAGTGAGCGACTAATTGATTTGATGAAAAATACCAATGTGTTTTTGGATAAAAGAGAGATTCACTTGGATTTGAATATAGGGATTTCTAAGCTAAAGCCAGAGAGGGGCGCAGAGGATAGCCTAAATTGCGCGATAAACGCACTAAGAAACGCGCAAAAGAGTAATGTGCCGTATATGATTTATAAAGATGACAAAGAATAAAAGTGCGTTTGTCTTTTTGCGATAAATCGGGGAGACTTGCCACTCGCTTCGTCAATAGACTCCAAGTCTTATTTCCTTGCTCGTGGCTACGCAACCCCGATTTCTCATCAAAAATACTTCCGCGCGAATCGCTTGAATCTTATAAATTCCGCCATTACTTCGATTGTGATTTGCCTTGTGAATCGACTACAAATTAAGCGTAAATTAAAATATTTCGTCATTGCGAGACTTGCCTTTGGCAAGTCGTGGCAATCCAAAAACCACAAATAGATTGCTTCGTTCGTTTTACTCACTCGCAATGACGGCGCGGAGATTTGTCATTGCGAGGTGATTTAATGAATCGACGAAGCAATCCATAAAAATTAAAATCCCAAATTTCATTACCCTAAATTTACTTTAAACTTTATCAAAGTATAATTCCAAAATTTTATTCCAAAGGAGAACTAATGCTACACGAATATAGAGACGAAATCGCGCAACTAAAGGCGCAAAATCCACATTTTGCAAGGATTTTTGAGGAGCACAACGAGCTAGATGACAGAATCAGAGAAGTCGAAGCAGGTGGTGGCGAATATGTCGATGAATTCGAGCTTGACACGATGAAAAAGCAAAAATTGCGCTTAAAAGACGAAGCCTACGCGATGGTGCTAGAGTTTAAGAAAAATCAAGGCAAATAGCCACGCCATAAACGCTAGATTCAATGCAACCCAAATATATTTTTGTTACAGGCGGAGTGCTTAGCTCTCTTGGCAAGGGCATTTCCGCGTCCTCCATTGCCACGCTGATAAAGCACGCAAATCACAAGGTTTCCATTCTCAAAATCGACCCCTACATAAATATCGACCCCGGCACGATGAGTCCGCTTGAACACGGCGAAGTTTTTGTAACAGAGGACGGCGCAGAGACGGATTTGGATTTGGGGCATTACGAGCGATTTTTAGACATAAATCTAAGCGCGAAGCATAATTTCACCACAGGGCAGATTTATCTATCCGTGATTGAAAAAGAGCGCAGTGGCTTTTATTTGGGCAAAACGATTCAAATCGTCCCGCATATCGTTGATGAGATTAAAGAGCGAATCAAATCTGCGGGAAAAAACAGCGAATTTTTGATTGTCGAGCTTGGCGGGACGGTGGGCGATATCGAGGGAATGCCCTATTTAGAGGCTATGCGTCAGCTAAAGCACGAGCTAGGAAATCAGCGCGTAATTAGCATTCATGTAACGCTAATTCCGCTCATCAAAGCCGCAGGGGAATTGAAAACAAAGCCCACACAGCATTCCGTCCAAGAATTGCGCCGTATAGGAATCTCACCACAAATCATTTTGGCGCGTTGCGAAAAGCCGTTGTCAAATGATTTAAAGCAAAAGCTATCAATGTCGTGTGATGTGGATAATGACTGCGTGATTGTCGTGGAAGACACGCAAAGCATTTATCAAGTCCCGCTAAATCTAATGCGTGAGAATATTTTAACGCCCATTGCGCGGTATTTTAATATCCCACCTTTTGCGCCACAAATGCAAAATTGGGATTGCCTTGTAAAACGCATTATCTCGCCAAAAAGCGAAGTTACAATCGCATTTGTAGGCAAATACTTGGATTTAAAGGAATCTTACAAATCGCTTATTGAGGCACTTACACACAGCGGGGCGCACACGGATACAAAAATCAACATTAAGTGGATTGATAGTTCGCTTTTAAATGCCAAAAATATCGATGAAAAATTAAGCGAAATCGACGGCATTTTAGTCCCCGGGGGCTTTGGAGAGCGAGGCATCGATGGCAAGATTTTAGCCATAAGATTCGCTAGAGGAAATAATATCCCATTTTTAGGCATTTGCTTAGGAATGCAACTCGCACTTATTGAATTTGCCAAAAATGTCTTAGGGCTTGAATCTGCTAATAGCACGGAGTTTGACAAGGATACAAAAG
>JBNMHH010000264.1:0-2625 GCA_050872665.1 Helicobacteraceae bacterium | reverse complement strand
TTAGAATCGGCTATGGCTTTGACACGCATAGATTTTGCAAAGGCGATGAAATAACGCTGTGCGGGGTAAAAATCAAATGCGAGTTTGGCATAGAGGCGCATAGCGATGGCGATGTCGCACTCCACGCACTTATGGACGCATTGCTAGGCGCGGTGGGCGCAGGAGACATAGGCGAGTGGTTTCCACCAAGTGAAGAGCGATTTAAGGGCGCGGATTCAATGAATCTCTTAGCGCAAGTGGTGGATTTCGCGCAGAGTGTGGGCTTTGAAATGGTAAATGTGGATATGATGATTTTAGCCGAAATGCCCAAAATCACGCCACACAAGGATAAAATGCTAGAAATCTTAAGCAAAGCATTGCGCCTACCCAAAAATCGCATAAACATAAAAGCCACCACAATGGAAAAAATGGGCTTTGTGGGACGCAAAGAGGGCATTTGCGCTAAAGCGGTGGTAAGCCTAAAAGAAATCGCCTCTATACGCTAAGGCGCGTTTTTCGCAAAAATTATTTTACAAAATTTGCAAACAAATAATAATACGGCGAATCTTCCCTCACAAATGGCGCAAGTTGCTTAAAGCCATATTTTACGCTTACGATTCCCACCGCATAGGGCGCGACTTCATAGACGCCCCAATAAAATTCCACGCCATTTGGGCGAATCCTAAAGCGCGTTAGCTCCGCATTTTCATCGACATTGCCCTCGTATTCTCTACCTAGTATCTCTTTTAACATTAGCGTTTTTATCATTGCAGGGTCGTTTTTGTCCTTTAGCAAGGCGTCCGCGTCATTTGGCAATCTCTCGCCACTGCTTAAATCAAAGCTAATGGCATCATCGCTGTAATTGCCGTGCGCACCGCCACTATAAAGGTAATTGTAATTCCCCAAAACGATGATTTTCTCATCAATGTAGTCAATATCAAAGGTAGAGACGCTACTAAAATTTGTCGAATCCTCGCCATACTCGCGCAATTCTGGCATAGCGATTTCGCGTAGCGTGCTATTTATCTTATCTAGCGCAAAATTGATTTTGGTGGGGCTTGTGATTAGCGGGATTTGTGTGGCGACATTAAAATCAAAGTCCTTACTTGAGCCGTCAAAATCCTTGCCTTTGTGCTTTTGCGCCACGCTCACGCCAAAAATCGTTGCCTCGTTGATTTTGCCTTGCGCGGTTTTAAACTCCGCGTTTGTGCCGTTTTTAAATATATCATCGCCTATGAATGTCGCGCTAACTTCGCCATTTGGTGCGATTCGCATTTCGGCAAATTGCGAATCCCCTGCGTATTCGTTGTCAAACACAAATTCCACGCGAATCGTTTTTTGATTCGATTGATTCGCCTGACTTGCCTTTGAATCTTTAGTATCTTTCGCATTTTGCGCCAAATCTTGCGCCAAATTCGCTAAATCCACCTCGCCTTTTATTGTGTAGCCGACATTGTTATGAATCATTTTGCCCGTGATAAAGGCAATCGCGTTGCTTTGATTTTCGCCCACATTCGCAAGGTCTGGCTTTGAAGCGATTTTAAGATAGAGCATAGCCTTGCTATCGTAATCCTCGCGCGTTTCATAAAGATTGACAGCTTGGCTATCGATATTGCCCTCTAACAAGTAAAATTTTGCCAATGATTTGGAGATTTGCGGGGCGAAATCTTTATTCTGCGCCGAATCTTTGCTTGAATCCTTTAGCATAATCTTTGATAAATCGATATTTTGCGCCTCTGCCTCCGCCTTTAACGCGCCAAAATCAAAGCTATTTTCATTAGTCGCGGTGCTTTGCGCCGAATCTTTTGCTTTATCACAGCCCACAAAAAGCACCGCCAAAAATAATCCCACCGCAAACAAAAAACTAATATTTTTTCTCATAATCTCTCCTTATAAAATCCACTTCAAATCGCGCATTACTTCACTAACGCAGAAATCACCTTAAAATGGGGCGATTCAGAGCTTTTTAGTAAATCAAATAAAATGCCTTCAGCATTTAAAATCCCGCCACCGCATTGCGCAATAAAGCCAAGCGCGTTTGTTTTATTTGTCAAATCGCGCGAAATCACGCAATCACTTGCCACAGCCACTTCAAAGCCCATATTTAGCAAATCTCTAGCACTGCAAAACGCAAATATGCGCCTCCATTCCACAAATAATAATTTGCGTAGTGTGCGGATTTTGCTCCAAATATGCAAGTAGCGGACTGCCCTCATACACCACGCTAAAGGCGCGTTTCTCAAAGTCAATGTGCTTAATCTCACGCGATTCGCTTGAACTTGTGCTTGAATCGCCACTAAAAAGCCCAGCCACACTATTCCCAAGCCCTTTTACATATTGCAACGACTGCCAAATCGGCACACCCAAAATATCGCAACCTTTTATCAAAATCTTTGTCTTTTTTAGTGCCGAATCTAACTCATCTTGCGCCATACTAGCACTTAATCGCTCTTGAATGTCGATAACCAAAAGCAGTGCTTTTTGCTTATCTAAATCTAAAATTTCTTGCATTTTTGCCTCGAATCTATTTTTAAAACGCGTATTGTAGAATAAGATTTTTAAAAATTACTGATATTTATAGTAAGCCGCACACGCGCCCTCACAGCTTACCATACAGCTACCTACGGGATTTTGCGGGGTGCAGAC